>CAZQET010000107.1:0-3150 GCA_964591825.1 uncultured Conexibacteraceae bacterium | reverse complement strand
GCTCGTCGGTCCCGTTCCCCTGCGTCTCGCACACGATCGTCACGCGCACCGGGCACCTGCTCGTCGGCGCGAACGCGATGAGCCCGCATGCGAAGGTCGCCTTCACGATCCGCCTGCGCAACGGCCGCCCCGGCCAGCACGTCGTCGGCGGGACCTTCCGCAGCCGCACGCGGATCGTCGTGCCGGTGCCGAGCGACGCGGTCGGCGGCCCCGTCCGCGTCGTCAACCCTGGACGCCGCTACTCGAACCCGGTCCACATCGACGTCCGTCGCCCGCCGGCGCCGAAGGTCTCCGGCGGCGTTCCGCCCGGCGGGCCGAGCGTGTTCGACGGCAACGGCATGTGGATCTGGTACGTGTCGCAGTCGCAGGGCGGCGACCTCGGCGCGATCGCCGCCCAGGCGAAGTCGCACGGGATCGGCACCGTCTTCATCAAGAGCGCGGACGGCACCGGTCTGTGGTCGCAGTTCGACGCGACGACCGTCGCCACGCTGAAGGCGGCCGGCCTGCACGTCTGCGCCTGGCAGTTCGTCTACGGCACCGACCCCGTCGGCGAGGCGCAGGCCGGCGCCGCCGCGAAGGGCGCGGGCGCCGACTGCTTCGTGATCGATGCGGAGGGCGCCTACGAAGGCAAGTACGCGCAGGCGCAGCAGTACATGACGACGCTGCGCCAGCTCGTGGGCACTGGCTATCCGGTCGGGCTGACGTCGTTCCCGTACGTCGACTACCACCCCGGCCTGCCGTACTCGGTCTTCCTCGGCCCCGGTGGCGCCACGTTCAACCTGCCGCAGGTGTACTGGAAGACGATCGGCGACACGGTCGACGCGTCGCTCGCGCACACGTACGAGTGGAACACGCCGTACGCGACCGGGATCTTCCCGCTCGGCCAGACCTACGACAGCCCGCCCGCCGCCGACGTCATGCGCTTCCGCCAGCTCTCGGGCGCGTACGGCGCGCGCGGGCTGAGCTGGTGGGACTGGCAGGAGACGAGCGCGGCCGGCTGGGCCGCGCTGGTCGCTCCGATCGCCCCGCTGCCCGCGCCGCCGGCGCTGTGGCCGACGCTCGCCGCCGGCAGCGGCGGGAAGGTCGGCTCGAAGGGCGACCCGGTCGTGTGGGCGCAGGAGCACCTCAACGGCGCCGGCGACTCGGTCACCGTCGACGGCCAGTTCGGCGCGGGCACCGCGAGCGCCGTGCGCGCCTTCCAGACGGCGCACGGCTTGCCGGTCACGGGCCAGGTCGACGCGGCGACGTGGCCCGTCCTGCTGAAGGCGACGCCGGTGATGGTCGACTGGGTCGCGCAGGCGAACGCGAGAGCAAGAGCGAGAGCGACCGCCGCCCGCGCGGCGAGCGCCACGCCGCCCAGCGGCGCGAACGGCCCCGCGTCGGCGTCGCTCCCCGCCAAGCGCGACGAGATCCCGCCCGGCCCGCGCAGCTGAGCGGGGCGCTGCCGGGCTCGCGCGTCAGGCCTGCGCGCCGCGCGGCTGAGCGGCAGCCCGCTTCGCGGCGAGCTTCGCTGGGTCGATGTGTACGACGTCCCATGCGAGGCCGGCGCGTTCGAGGGCGGTGATGATGCCGGCGGAGATGTCGAGTTGGCCGTGCTCGAGGCCGTGGCGGGCGGAGGTCGGGAACGCGTGGTGGCCGTTGTGCCAGGCCTCGCCGAAGGAGAGGGGTGCGAGCCATGCGAGGTTGCGCGATTCGTCGCCGGTCTTGAACGGGGTGCGGCCGAAGTAGTGGCAGAGCGAGTTGATCGAGTAGGTGACGTGGTGCAGCAGCAGGACGCGCACGAGCCCGCCCCAGAGCATGCCGGTCAGGCCCGCGTACCAGTTCAAGCCGCCGAAGGCGAAGCCGAGCGCGAACGAGATGGGGAAGCCGCTGATCGCCCACCAGATGAACGTGTGGTCGATCCAGGCGATGTCGGGGTCGCGGATCAGGTCGGGTGCGTAGCGCGTCTTGCGGCCGCGGTGGGTGTGGGTGAAGAGCCAGCCGACGTGGGCGTGCGCGAGGCCTTTGAGCGCGCCGCGCAGGCCGTGGCCGTGCTCGACGTGTGGGCTGTGCGGGTCGCCGAGGCGGTCGGAGAAGGCGTGGTGCTTGCGGTGGTCGGCGACCCAGGAGATGATCGGCCCCTCGATCGCCATCGAGCCGAGCGCGGCGAGCGCGATCCGGATCGGCTGGGTCGTCTTGAACGAGCGGTGCGTGAAGAGGCGGTGGAAGCCGACCGTGATCCCCAGGCCGGTCGCGACGTACATGACGAGCAGCACGAAGATGTCGTTCCAGCCGAGCGCGACCGCCCACAGCTGCCACGCGACGAGCCCGAGCGCGAGCACGGGCACAATCGTCACCAACCCGGTGATGATCCGATCGCGCGTCTCGTGCGCGACCGGCTCGACGTCGTCCGGTGATGGATGCTCCGTCGGCTCTTGAGCACGCTGCGAGATGTACCGCAGCGTATCGCTACTGCGCGCCGGCGCGGGACTGCATACCGCGGTCCCCGCGGCGATTAGGATCGGGCCGATGAGGGTCCGGCTCTACGGGCTTCCGGGCTCGCACCCCACGATGGCTGTGCAGGCGATGCTCGAGTACAAGGGCATCGACTTCCGCAGGATCGATCTCGTTCCCTTCCTCTCCCGAGTCATCGTGCGCAGGGCGATGGCCTTGCCACGGAGCACCGTGCCGGTGCTGACGATCGGCGGGCGCCGGGTGCAGGGCTCCCGCGAGATCTCGCGCGAGCTCGACCGATCGCGGCCGGAGCTTCGGCTGTTTCCCCCGGACCCCGAGCAGCGTCTGGCGGTGGAGGAGGTCGAGCGCTGGGGCGAGGACGAGCTCCAGCATCCGGTCCGGCAGATCGCGCTGTGGGCGATGCGCGCGAACCGGGCGCCGATTCGCGGCTACATGGACGTGTCAAGGCTCGGGGTGCCGATCGCCATCGCCGCCCGCCTCGCGCCACCCTTCATCGCGGCTGGCGTGCGCGTCAACGAGGCGACCGACGAGGCCGTCCAGGCGAACCTCGCCGCGCTCGATTCGATGCTCGGGAGGGTCGATGAGTGGATCGCGGCCGGCGTGCTCGACGGCGAGGAGCTGAACGCCGCCGACTTTCAGGTCGGCGCGAGTGTGCGCCTGCTGCTCACGTTTCAGGATCTGCGGCCGCTGATCGAG
>CAZQET010000106.1:0-21776 GCA_964591825.1 uncultured Conexibacteraceae bacterium | reverse complement strand
CTTGCGCTTGTCGTCGGCGATCAACTCGAGCCACTGCGCCATCCAGCCGGACGTGCGCGGGATCGCGAACATCACCGTGAACATGTCGGTCGGGATGCTCAGGGCCTCGTAGATCAGCCCCGAGTAGAAGTCGACGTTCGGGTAGAGCTTGCGCGAGGTGAAGTACTCGTCGTCGAGCGCCTGCTTCTCAAGCTCCTGGGCGATCTCGATCAGCGGGTTGTACTCGGTCGCCTCGAAGATCTCATCGAGGTGCTGTTGGATGATCCGCGCCCGCGGGTCGTAGTTCTTGTAGACGCGGTGGCCGAAGCCCATCAGCTTCTCCTCGCGCTCCTTCACCTTCTTGAGGAAGTCGGGGATGTTCTCCACCGACTCGATCCGCCGCAGCATGCGCAGCACCGCCTCGTTGGCGCCGCCGTGCAGCGGCCCGTAGAGCGCCGCCACCCCCGCCGCCACCGCCGAGTAGGGGTCGACGTTAGAGGAGCCAACGCCGCGCACCGCGTTGGTCGAGCAGTTCTGTTCGTGGTCGGCGTGGAGGATGAAGAGCACGTCGAGCGCCTTGGAGAGCGCCGGCTTGGGCACGTGCTTGGCTTCGGTCTTCTTGAACATCATCGAGAGGAAGTTCTCGGAGAAGTTGAGGTCGTTGTCGGGGTACACGTAGGGCAGGCCCATGTTGTGCCGGTAGGAGAAGGCGGCCAGGGTCGGCACCTTGGCGATCAGGCGGACCGCCGCCATGTAGCGCTCTTCTTCGTCTTCGGTGTGCTTCGCGTCCGGGTAGAAGGTGGAGAGGGCGCCGACGCCGGCGAGCAGCATCCCCATCGGGTGGGCGTCGTAGCGGAAGCCCTCGAAGAACTGCTTGAGGTCCTCGTGGACGAAGGTGTGGTGGGTGATGTCGAAGACCCAGCGATCGAGCTGCGGACCGGTTGGCAGCTCGCCGAAGACCAGCAGGTAGGCGACCTCGAGGAAGGTCGATCTCTCGCAGAGCTGCTCGATCGAGTAGCCGCGGTGTTCGAGGATGCCCGCTTCACCGTCGATGAAGGTGATCGCCGAGCGGCAGGAGGCGGTGTTGGTGAAGGCCGGGTCGTAGGCGAGCATCCCGAATTCATCGGGCTCGACCTTGATCTGGCGCAGGTCCATCGCGCGCACTGTGTTGTCGGTGATCGGCAGCTCGTAGCGCTGTCCCGTCCGGTTGTCTATGACGGTGAGCGACTCTGATCCGGGCTCGACCACGCCGTCGGCGCCCGCCCCCTCGATCTCCTGCTTGGTGGTCATGCCCACCTCCTCACGACTCGCTTGCTGGTCTCCTCAATTCTCGCAGTTCGCGAGCGGAGCCCGTGGTACGCGCTTGTGGGGTGTGGCGAGTTTCCCGTCATATACACGGGGAAACTCGCCACTCAGCTCGCTGCTGGCAGCGGCTCGAAACGGGTCATCGCGTGCAGCTCCGCCAGCCGCTCCTCGATCTCCTCGCGGGTCAGGGCGGCGACGCGCTCGGTGCCGAAGCGCTCGACGTTGAAGGAGGCGAGCACGGTGCCGTAGCCCATCGCCCGGCGCAGGCAGGCCTCGTCGAGCTCGCCGTCGTGGCCGTCGAGGTAGCCGAGGAAGCCGCCGGCGAAGCTGTCGCCGGCCCCGGTCGGATCGCGCACGTCCTCGAGGGGCATGCCGGGCAGGGCGAAGAAGCTGTCGCCGGTGAAGAGCGCCGCTCCGTACTCGCCTTGCTTGGCGACGACCGCCCGCGGGCCATGCTCCATCACCGCGCGGGCGGCGCGGGCGAGGTTGGGCTCGCCGGTGAGCTGGCGGACCTCGGCGTCGTTGAGGACGACGCAATCGACCTCGGCAATCGCCGCCAGCAGCGAGTCCCTTGCCGTGTCGATCCAGAGGTTCATCGAGTCGAGAGCCGAGAAGCGCGCCGCGCCGCACTGGGCGCGGACCTGGCGCTGCAGGTCGGGCTGGATGTTGGCGAGGAAGAGCATGTCGGCGGCCTCGGCCTCGGCCGAGAGCTTCGGCTCGAACTCGCCGAAGACCCCGAGCTGCGTGTCCTCGGTGTGGGCGACGTTGAGGTCGTACTCGTAGCGGCCGCGCCAGAAGAAGGACTCGCCGCCCTCGACGCGCTCGATGTCGTTGGTGATCACGCCGCGGCCTTCGAGCACCTCGAAGTGCTCGGCGCCGAAATCCTCGCCGACCGGGCCGACCGGGCGCACCTCGGTGAAGAAGCTGGCGGCCAGCGAGAAGTGGACGGCGGCGCCGCCGAGCATGCGGTCGCGCTGCCCGAAGGGGGTCTTGACCGAATCGAATGCGATCGAGCCGACTACGGTGAGTGACATGGTCGGCGCGGAGGGTAGCGGCGCGCGGGTCCTGTCGTGGGGAAGGGGGGCCTGCGGGCAGTCCACGGGCTGTCCTCGACCCCCCTTCCCCACGCCACCCGCGCGAGCTACGCCTGCGGCAGACGACTATGGTTCGCCGCCGTGAAGGCGATTCAGATAGATGAGTTCGGCGGGCCGGAGAAGCTTCGGGTCCTCGACATCGAGGATCCGGCACCTGGCGAGGGGGAGGTCGTCGTCGAGGTTGCGCGGAGTGGGATCAACTTTGCGGATACGCACGCGACGCGGAACGACTACCTGGCCGCGCAGGCTCTGCCGCTGATTCCGGGGGTCGAGGTGAGCGGTCGCACCGCCGACGGGCGGCGCGTCGCCGCGATGCTCGGCAGCGGCGGTTACGCGGAGAAGGTGGCGGTGGCGGAGTCGATGCTAATTCCGGTGCCCGACCAGGTCGATGACGACCAGGCCGCGGCGCTGCTGCTGCAGGGGCTGACCGCGATGGCGCTGGTGCAGCGCTGCGCCCGGATCGAGCCGGGGGAAACCCTGGTGGTTGAGGCGGCGGCGGGCGGCACCGGCACCCTGGCGGTGCAGCTCGGCAAGCGCGCGGGCGCCAAGGTGATCGGGCTCGCCTCCTCCGAGGAGAAGCGGGCCCTGGTCGAGAAGCTCGGCGCCGACGCCACGGTCGACTCGCGCAGCGAGGAGCTCGGGGCCGCGATCCGCGAGGCCAACGGTGGCGAGCGGGTCGACGCCGTCCTTCATATGAGCGGCGGCAAGGCCTTCGACGAGGAGCTGGGGATCCTGGCGCCGCTCGGGCGCATGGTCGTCTTTGGCATCGCCTCGCGCGAACAGCGCGACGTCTCGACCGCGGCGCTGCTGCGCGGCTCCAAGACCGTGATCGGCTTCTGGCTCGCCCACCTGCTGGCGCGCCGCGACCTGGTCGCGCCGATGATCGGCGAGCTGCTCGGTGTCGCCGCCTCGGGCGAGCTCGAGGCGACGGTGGGCGAGGTCTACCCGCTCTCCGAGGCCGCCCGCGCTCACGAAGACCTGATCGCGCGCCGCACGACCGGCAAGCTGCTCCTGGACCCGAGCAAGTGACCGCTTTCCGCGAGCTCGGCCTCTCCGAGAAGATCCAGCAGGCGCTCGACGAGCTCGGCTTCGAGGAGCCGACGCCGATCCAGGAGCAGGCGATCCCGGAGCTGCTCGGCGGCCACGACGTGATCGGTCAGGCCCAGACCGGCACCGGCAAGACCGCCGCCTTCGGCCTGCCGCTGCTGCAGTACCTCGACCCCGAGAACGACGAGGTGCAGGCGATCGTGCTGACGCCGACGCGCGAGCTCTGCATCCAGGTGACGCAGGCGCTGCGCGCCTACGCCGAGCACCTCGACGTCGAGATCGTCGCCGTTTTCGGCGGCGCGCCGATCAAAACCCAGCAGGCGCAGCTGCGCGCCGGCGCCCACGTCGTGGTCGCCACGGTGGGGCGGATGATGGACCTAATGAGCCGCCGCTCACTAGTGCTCACAGCCGCCCGCTACGTGGTCCTCGACGAGGCCGACGAGATGCTCGATCTCGGCTTCATCGAGGACGTCGAGCGGATCCTGCGCATGTGCCCGAGCGGCCGCCAGACGGCGCTCTTCTCGGCGACGATGCCGCCGCCGATCAAGAAACTGGCCGAGAGCTACATGTATGACCCGACCACGATCCGGATCACGCCGAAGACGCTGACGGTCGATGCGATCGCCCAGGCCTACGTCGAGGTGCCGGCCAAGGAGAAGCCGGCGAAACTCGTCGAGCTGCTCAAGGCCGAGGAGCCGGAGCAGGCGATCATCTTCTGCCGGACCAAGATCGGCGCCTCGCGGCTGGAGAAGACGCTCAAGGACCGTGGCCTCGACGTCAAGGCGCTGCACGGCGACATGAGCCAGGGCTCGCGCGACGGCGTGATGATCGCCTTCAAGGACCACCGGGTGCGGCTGCTGGTGGCGACGGACATCGCCGCCCGCGGGCTCGACATCGAGCACGTCACCCACGTGATCAACTACGACGTGCCGGCCTCCTCGGAGGTCTACGTGCACCGCATCGGCCGCACGGGCCGAGTCGGCCGCACGGGCCGCGCGATCACCTTCGTCACCCCCGCCCAGCGCGACGAGATCGGCCGCATCGAGCGCGACGTGAAGACGACGATCGGCGAGTGGGAAACCCCCGAGGAGCGCCTCGAGCACGCGCCGCGGCCGCGGCGCCGGGAGAAGGAGGAGGCGGCGGGGAGCCCGAATGGCGAGGCGGTCAAGCTCTTCGTCAACCGCGGCGAGCGCAGCGGCATCACGGAGAAAGACCTCCGCTGGGCCCTGCGCGAGGGCGCCGTCCTTCCCGACGAGGCCCTCCACGACGTCCACGTCCTGCACCGCTTCTCCTTCGTCCACGTCGATCCGGACGAAGCCGATCGCGTCGTTGAGTACCTCAGCGGCACGAAGCTCAACGGCCGCGAGATCCGGCTCGAGGTGGCCAGGAACTAGCGCGCGGTCAGCTCGGCGATGCTTGCAAAGAGGCGGTCGAAGTCGATCGGCTTGGTGACGTAGCCGCTGACCTCGGCGCCGCTGGCGGCACCGGCGTCCATCTCGTCCTGGTGGGCGCTGACGATCAGGACCGGTGTCTCGACGCCGGCGGCGCGCAGCTCGCGCAGGGCGTCGATGCCCGACTTGCGCGGCATCATCGCGTCGAGCAACAGGATGTCGGGCGGCGTAGTCACCTCGCGCTGGATCGCCTCGAGAACCTCGACCCCGTCGGTGGCGGTGATCACCTCGTAGCCCTCCATCTCCAACCGCGTGCGCATCAGCAGCAGGATCGTCTCCGAGTCGTCCGCGATCAGGACACGCGTCACAGGGCCTCCCCCCGGCTATGGGCCTCGGAGTGGTCCATGCCTCCATTGCCGAGGCTGGCTCCGCCGCCCGGCAGCGCCGGCAGCCAGATTGTGAAGGTCGAGCCGCGGCCGGGAGTCGAAGCAGCGTCGATCGTGCCGCCGTGCAGCTCGACCAGCGACTTGGAGATCGCCAGGCCGAGGCCGGTGCCGCCGACGTGCTGGGTCAGCCCGGCGTCGCCGCGCGTGAAGCGCTCGAATATGTGCTCAAGCTGATCGGCTGCCATCCCGGGCCCGTCGTCGCTCACCGCCAGCCGCACTCCATCAATCCCGCCGGTCACTGAGACGTTGATCGCCGCGTCCGCGGGACAGTACTCGTGCGCGTTGGTGAGCAGATTGACGAGTACCTGGCGCATGCGGTCACGGTCGGCGTTGACGGACGGCAACCCCGGCTGGATCTCCTGGGTGAGGTGCTGACCCTTGGCCTGGGTCTGGCTCAGCATCGTCCGTACCGGGTCTTCGACCAGGGCGGCGACCTCGATCGGCGAGGGTTTGATCGACAGCCGCCCGGCGTCGCTGCGGGCGAGGTCGAGCAGGTCGTTGAGCAGGCGCACCAGGTGGCGCGTGTTGTCGAGGATCACCTCGACCGTGTCCGCCTGTTTGGGACTGAGCCTGTCGCGCTCGAGCATCAGCAACTCGGCGAAGCCCTGCACGGAGGTGAGCGGGCTGCGCAGCTCGTGCGAGGCGGTGAGCACGAACTCGTCCTTCATCGTTTCGAGCTGGTCGCGTTCGCCGGCCCGGCGCTGCAGTTCTGCTGCCATCTCGTTGAAGGCCGTCCCCAGTGCCGCCGTCTCGGAGAGGCCGCCGACTTTTACGCGGGCGTTGAGGTCGCCGCCGGCGAGCCGCTGGGAGGCACCGACCAGCTCCTCCAGCGGCCGCCGCATCGAGGCGATCAGGCCGCTGAAGAGCAGCGCCGCGCCGGTGAGGCCAGCGATCAGGCCGGCGCCGACCAGCAGCGCGGTGTCGCGGGTCTTGTTGCTGATTTCGTCGCGCAGCGCCTGGCGCTTCTGCTCCTGGGTGACGATCGCGTGCCGGGCGAGCGCAGTGTGTTCCCCGGCGGCGAGCCGGTTGCGGGCGGTGATCTCGATCTGGTAGGAGCGCGCCGTCGCGTCCTCGAAGTCCTGGCGCTGCTGCAGGAAGCGCGCCACGCCGACCACCGCCAGCCCGGTGAGTACGGCAAAGGCGATGGCGAAGCCGATCGTCAGCCGGTTGGCCAGCGACGGGCTGAGCCGGAAGCGGCGTCGGGAATATGCTTGCCCCGCGATGGCAGACGAGGCTACCGAGGCCGCGGGCAGCGAAGCGGTGCAGGCAGAGACGCCGCAGGGAATCGACCGCGCCGGGGTCGAGGGCTGGTTCGCCGAGCATGTGCCGGCGGCCGAGCCGCCACTTGCCTTCGAGCGCATCTCCGGCGGCCACTCGAACCTCACCTACGGCGTCGCCGATGCCGCCGGCAGCCGCTGGGCTCTGCGCCGCCCGCCACTCGGCAAGCGGCTCGGCTCCGCCCACGACATGGGGCGTGAGTTCCGCGTCGTCTCGGCCCTGGCCGGGACGCCTGTGCCCGTCGCGCCGGTGGTCGGGCTCTGCGAGGACGAGAGCGTCAACGAAGCCCCCTTCTACGTGATGGAGTTCGTCGAGGGGCCGATCCTGCGCGGCCTCGCCGAGGCCGATGCCTTCCCCGACGAGGCCGACCGCCGGGCGATTGGCGAGCGGGTCGTCGACACGCTGGTCGAGATCCACGCCGTCGACCCCGACGCGGTCGGCCTCGGCGAGCTCGGCCGCAAGGAGGACTACGTTGCCCGCCAGCTGCACCGCTGGCAGGGCCAGTGGGAGAAGTCGAAGACCCGCGAGCTGCCGGCGATCGACGCCGTCCACGAGCGGCTCGCGGCTCGCATCCCCGAGCAGGGCCCGGCAACAATCGTCCATGGCGATTACCGCCTCGACAACATGATTCTCACCCCGAGCGGCGAGGTCGCCGCGGTGGTCGACTGGGAGCTCTGCACGCTCGGCGACCCGCTTGCCGACGTCGGCCTGCTGATGGTCTACTGGCCCGAGGAGGGAGACGAGAGCCTGGCCCTCGGCCAGCCGGCCACGCTCGCGCCGGGCTTTCCCAAGCGCGAGGAGCTGCGCGCTCGCTACGCCGAGCGCTCCGGCCGCGACCTCTCCCAGCTCGACTTCTTCGTCGCCCTCGGCTACTGGAAGCTGGCGATCATCCTCGAGGGCGTCTACGCCCGCTACGCCGCCGGCCAGTACGGCAAGGTCGACCCCGGCATCGAAGCCTTTGCCCGCCTGGTCGAGCGCCTCGCCGACGCTGCGGATGAAGCCGAGTGCCGCCATTAGGCGCGGCGTCCACATCGCTTGACATCTTTCCGCGCAACCTGAAAGGGTCCGTTTTGCAGCAATAAACCTGAGCAGGCACGAGCCTCTCGACCCTCGACCCCAAATCCCAAGGAGAGAACCCGTGAAGCACATCCGCAAGCGCATCACGTACGCGAACGTGATGTCCTCGATCGCCGTCTTCTTCGTCCTCGGCGGCGGCGCCGCCTACGCGGCGAAGAAGATCGGCTCGAACGAAATCAAGGGCAACTCGATCACGACGGGCAAGATCAAGAAGGAAGCGGTTTCCAGCTCGAAGATCAAGAAGAACGCCGTTACCACCGCCAAGATCGCCAACGGTGCGGTGACCGGTGCCAAGCTCAATCTTGGCACTGTCGGCACCGTTCCGAATGCTGCCCATGCAACGAACGCCGACAATGCGAACACGGTTGGAGGCCAGTCCGCGATCAAGATCTTCAAGACCTTGACCCCAGGGCAAACAGGCATTGAAGTCGCGACCGTCGCCGGCTTCAAGATCACCGCGAGCTGTGCTGCGGGTGATGCTGATCTTGAAATCACGTCGCCAAATGGCCCTGGGACCGTCATGAATGCCGGCGGTGTGGCACCTGGAACCGACGAAACCACCTTCGCCTACGATGGTGAGAAAGCTGGAGAAACCGGCTCCATCCGGGTTGATGAGCTGAGTGAAATCGGCACTAACGATGCAACGTATGGCGTTTCCTCGGTTTCGCTTGCCACGTCAACCGGTACCACAGTGAGCGGTGTGCTCGGCTACGACTACGATACGTTCGGTGGAGAAAGCCCAGAACGGTGTGTTATCTACGGTCACCTGCTGGCAGGCTGATCACGGACACGTAAGGCAGCTCCAAGGGGATGGGCGTACGCCCATCCCCTTTGCTTCTGTCCTTCTGGAGGAGTCATCCGACGAAGGGCGAAGATCCAATCCGCAACCCTTTGTCCAATTACCCAAGGAGAGAACCCGTGAAGCACATCCGCAAGCGCATCACGTATGCGAACGTGATGTCCTCGATCGCCGTCTTCCTCGTCCTCGGCGGTGGTGCCGCTTACGCGGCGAAGAAGATCGGCTCGAACGAAATCAAGGGCAACTCGATCACGACGGGCAAGATCAAGAAGAACGCGGTCACCGCGTCGAAGATCAAGAGCAACTCGATCACGACTACGAAGATTAAGAACGGCGCCGTGACCGGCCCGAAGGTCAACGTCACGAACCTCGCGAAAGTCCCCAGTGCAACGAACGCCGACAACGCGACTAACTGGAGCCGTTACTCCACCAGTGGTTTGAAGAAGGCGAGTGTTGGTCAGCAGGTTGCAATCGCCACGATTGGTCCCTTCTCGTTCACTGGTGTCTGCAACGACATCGGCGGCGGAGAATTTGAAGCGTACATAAAGGCGACGACCTCCCAGTCCGGCTCCTTCTTCGCCTCCGACGAAACTAGTTTCTACGAAGCCAATTTCGATCCCGGCGACGAAGGAATCGCTAGCGACGACCTGGCTTCTGCCTCAACTTACTGGTATGGCGCCTATGGCTACTACGATGAGTGGACAGCCGCCAGTTCGGACGGTTCCCTTCTGCTGCGAGGTCACGGCGATGTCGGCGTGAAGGTGTTCGGCGCTGACTGCGCTTTCTTGTTCACCTCGGAAAGCGATGCCTAAGGGGCTAATCCCCCGAACGAGGAGCACGCGAGCTTTGACCGCGTCCTACTCACAAGGTGCTAGTGAAGAGCCGGGCTATGCCCGGCTCTTCACTAGGCTGGACGCATCGTCGAGCCTCGCTTGAAGTTCCGGCCCGTCCTTGCAATGGTCGGCGGTCGTGGCCTGGATCCGCAAGCGCCTCAGCTACGCCAACGTGATGTCGACTCTCGCTGTCTTCCTCGTCCTCGGCGGTGGGGCCGCCTACGCGGCGAAGAAGATCGGCACCAACCAGCTCAGGGGCGCGTCGGTGACGACGGCGAAGATCAAGCGCCGCGCAGTGACCACGCCGAAGATGGCGAACGAAGCGGTGAGGACCGGGAAGATCGCCAAGGGTGCGGTGACCGGCGGCAGGCTGGCGAACGGATCGGTCACGCTTGAAAAGCTTGTGCCCGGCTTCGTTGCCCCGATCGCCGAAAAGCTCTCGCGCGCGGCGAACATCTCCGCCACCGGCGGCGTGCTCATCGGCAGCGTCGGGATCGCGCCGGTGAACATCGCTCATCCATCGCCCGGCTTCTACTGCTTCTCAGGTCTCAATCCGGCGCCGGTCGGTGGCGTCGCCACCATCGACTATTCCGAGTCCGGCGAAAACATCCTGATCCAGTTCGACACTGGCCAGGGCCCAGTCTGCCCCGCCGGCACCCAGGCCTTCGTCAACACCCGCAAAACCACCTCCGCCACCAAATCGGAACCAACCGACGCCGGCTTCTTCGTAGTTCTTTACTGAGGCCGTCAGGGTCACCAGATCAACTCGATCCCGTAGGCGCTGAGGTCGCCATCAGCGGTGACAAGCGACAGGCCGTCGACGTCGGCCTGGGCGACGAGCAGGCGGTCGAAGGGATCGCGGTGGTGCATGGGCAGGGTGCCGACTCGGTCGGCGTGGCGGGGGGTGATCGGGAGCAGGTCGACGCCGGCGCGCTCGAGCTGCTCGAGTAGGTTGGCGGGGGCGTCCAGCTTGCCGAGTCGGCGCTTGATCGCGACCTCCCAGATGACCACGGCGCTGATCAGGACGCGAGCGTCCGCAGCGCCGATCGCCTTCGCCGCCTTCTTGCCGAGTCGCTCGTGCTCTCCCGCCATCCACCAGAGCACGACGTGGGTGTCGAGCAGGAGGCTCAGGGCTTCATACCGAGCGACTCGGCAAGATCGCTGGGGAGCTCGTCGAAGTCATCGGCGATCCGCACCCGTCCGCGCCAGGCGCCGGCGAGTGAGGCGAAGCCGCCCCCCTGTCGCTCGGGGACGAGTCGAGCCGCGGGCTCTCCGCGCCGGGTGATCACGATCTCCTCCCCGGCTTCCACCCGCTCGACCAGCTTCGAGAGATTGCTCTTCGCTTCATGCATGCCAACCCTGGCCATGTCTTGCAGAATATCAGCATCTAGCTAAGTATTTAGCTAGATCTGGAACAGCTATACGATCCGCGGCGTGCAGGAACGGGAGCCGCGCCGGGTGGAGAAGCCGTGGGGCTATGAGCTCTGGTGGGCCGACACCGATGCCTACGCCGGCAAGCTGCTTCACGTCGAAGCCGGCCACCGACTTTCGCTTCAGCTGCACCGGGAGAAGGACGAGACCTCCTACGTGCTGTCGGGCCGATTGAGGTTGACGTGGGGGCCGAGCGCCGAGGACCTGGAGGAGCAGGAGATCGGCCCAGGGCACGCTTGGCGCGTGACGCCGGGGACCGTGCACTCGATCGAGGCGATCGAGGACTCAGTCGTGCTCGAGGTCTCGACGCCGCATCTGGACGATGTCGTGCGTCTGCAGGACAGCTACGGGCGGGCGGATGCCAAGAGTGCATAGATTTCAAGGCATCTAAGTAAGATGTTATCTTACGCATGTGACGACGAAGGTATCCACGAAGGGGCAGATCGTCCTGCCGGCTGAGCTGCGGCGTCTCGACGGCATCCGGGCCGGTGAGGAATTTGAGATCGAGCGAGTCGCAGCTGACGAGTACCGGCTCGTTCGAATGCGACAGCCGGCTAACACCGGGCTTGTCGACTGGCTGCTCGATTGCCCGGAGAAGGGCTATTTCGTGCCTATCGAGTCCGAGTCGACCGACACGATTTGAAGTACCTGGTCGACGCCAATGTCCTCTCCGAGGCGACCAAGCCCGAGCCGAACGGGCGTGTTGTCGAGTGGCTGCGGCGCAAAGAGCGCGCCCTCGTGGTTGACCCGGTGATCCTGGGCGAGGTGAGGTTCGGCATTCTGCTCCTGAGGAAGGGCGCGCGGCGGACGCGCCTCGAACGCTGGTTTGAGCAGGGGGTGGCACGCATCGAGTGCCTGTCTTGGGATCCCGCAGTCGGCTTGCGGTGGGCGCAGCTGCTGGCCGACCTGCGCAGGCACGGTCGGCCGATGGCAGTCAAAGACAGTCTCATTGCGGCGACGGCTCTGACCCATGGTCTTGCCGTCACGACGCTGAACCGCCGCGATTTCGAGCCGGCTCGCGTTGAATTGGTCGACCCTCGAAGGGCGACTTGACTTCCTGTGCGATTTAGTGCCGCTCAGCGGCCTCGGCTCTGGCCCGGGCCCGGACGATGACTCGTTCCATGCACTCGGCAATGCCGTAAGGGCGGCTGTAACCCAGAACCTCTTCTATCCGCCGTGCCACCGGCCCCCACGGGTCGGTTCGGATCTCTGCGGCCAGGCGTCTCCAGTCCGAGAGCCCACCTCGCTCGAGGGCGATCCGAATTGCTTCAGTCGGCCAAGTCGACACTGGGTCTTCGGGCGAAACGTCGACGTTGTGGAATTCGTGAAGGCCCATTGGGCTATTGCTCTTCCCCGCGTGCTTGGCGGAGTCGCTCCAAATCAATCAAGTCCGCGGATCGACCGGACCCCTGCATGAGCGCAACCAGATCCTCGTAGCTAATAACCACCTGGATTGTCAGGTGAGCAGCTCAGCCAGCCTTGCGAGATTGGGCGACGGCTTGCCTCACCTCGGAGCTCTTCAGCTCCCGCGTGGCCCAGGATCGCGCAGCACGGTTGTGTACAGATGATTCCGGCCCAGCGCATAGACGAAGATCGATGTGTCGAAGGGAAAGCACCTCACGGCGCTTCCAGCTTGCGAGCCCGTTCGTCAAGCATTTCTTGCTTCTGCTGCTCCCAATCGGGCTCCGGTCCTTCTCCAGGGGGAGGAGGCATTGAGAGTAGGGCCAGGCCGGCGCGTTCGCGCTCGGCCTCGCTATTTCCTGACTCTTGAAGGCGGCGATTCGGCACATGCATACCTTGCCAGGTCGTACGTGCGTATCTATCTCAGACCATGCGCCGGGCGTGCTTGGGGTCGAGCTCGCCGGCTGCGGCGGCCTCGGTGCGTTTGGCCCAGCGGTTGAGCTCACGGCGGGCGAGGACCATCTTGTGGACCTCGTCGGGGCCGTCGGCGAGGCGCAGCATGCGGGAGAAGCGCCAGAGGGCGGCGAGGGGGGTGTCGTCGGTCATACCCAGCGAGCCGTGGATCTGGATCGCGCGGTCGAGCACGTCCATGACGATGTTGGCGGCGACGATCTTGATCGCCGAGATCGCCTGGCGGGCGGCGCGCTTGCCCTCGGTGTCCATCTTCCAGGCGGCGTAGAGGGTGAGCAGGCGGGCCTGGTCGATCTCCATCCGCGAGGCGGCGATCGCCTCCTGCACGAACTGCTTCTCGCCCAGCGGGCCGCCGAAGGCTTCGCGCTCGTTGGCGCGGTTGCACATCATCTCCAGCGCTCGCTCGGCGGTGCCGATCGCGCGCATGCAGTGGTGGATGCGGCCCGGGCCGAGCCGGTCCTGGGCGACGACGAAGCCCATCCCCTGGCCGCCGAGCAGGTTGGCGGCCGGCACGCGGCATTCTTCGTAGCGGATCTCGCAGTGGCCGGGGCCGCCGTCGTGCCCCATCACCGGGATCGGCCGCACCAGGTTGAAGCCGGGATTGTCGGTTGGCACGCAGATCATCGAGGCGCGGGCGTAGGGGTTGGCCTCGGGGTCGGTGACGACCATCGCGATCGCCAGCTCGGCGCCGACAGCGCCCGAGGTGAACCACTTGTGGCCGTTGATCACCCACTCGTCGCCGTCGCGCACGGCGCGCGCCTGCAGCAGGGTCGGGTCAGAGCCGGACACCTCCGGCTCGGTCATCGAGAAGCAGGAGCGGATGCGGCCCTCGAGCAGCGGCTCCAGCCAGCGGTCCTTCTGTTCGTCGGTGCCGTGCTCGGCGAGGATCTCCATGTTGCCGGTGTCCGGCGCCGAGCAGTTGAAGGCCATCGGCGCCGCCGCCGGGCTGCGTCCCATCTCCTCGCAGAGCAGTCCGTACTCCCAGTTGGTCAGCCCGGGCCCGTAGCGCTCGTCAGGCATGAAGAGGTTCCAGAGACCCTCGGCCCTGGCCCGCTCGCGCACCTCGACCAGGATCTTCGGGTAGGGGACGCCGGGCGCGACCTCGGCGTCGAGCGCTTCCATGATCTCCCGCTCCTGCGGGTAGATCTGCTCGTCCATGAAGTCGAGGATGCGCTCGCGCAGCGTCTCGACCTGGGGGCTGGGCGTGAAGTCCACGCCGGCCACCCTAGTCGATGTCAGCTGCCCTGCGAGGGGGTGAGTCGCCAGCGGGTGAAGAGCTCTTCGTCGGCCTCGAGCACCCAGACCAGCTCGCCTCTGAGCGGCGCCGGCAGGGTGCCGTGCATCAGCGATCGCTCGCCGTCGCCGGCCAGGACCGGGTTGTGGGTGAGGAGCAGGTCGTCGACGAGCCCCGCGGAGATCAGCGAGTGCAGCAGCGTTGGCCCGCCCTCGCAGGAGATCGAGTCGACGCCCCGCTCGCGGTGCAGATGGCCGAGCAGGTCGGCGAGGTCGACGCGCTCCGGATAGCGGCGAACCTCGACCGCGGTCGCGGTGTCGGGCGGGTCGAGCGAGGAGGTCGTCGCGACCACCACCGTGCCATGTCCTTCAGAGAAAAGCCTTGAATCCCAGGGCAGGTCCATGCGATTGCTGACCAGCACGGTGAGCGGGTCCGGCGGCAGCCCCAGCTGCTCGCGGTGGGCGCGCAGGCGCTCCACCGGCAGGATGCGCTCGTAGCGCTCGACCCGGATCGTCCCGGCGCCGACCAGGACGGCGTCGGCGAAGGTCCGCATTCGCATCAGCGCCCGGCCATCGGTGCTGAAGCCGAGCGCGGCGGTGCTGCCGGCGACCGTCGCCCGGCCATCGAGCGTGCTGATGAAGCTGCAGGCGACGTAGGGCCTCCGCCCGGCGGGCGGCGAGCGCATCAGCTCCGAGGCCAGCTCACCGAAGTCGACTCGAGGGCCCGGCGGGAGCAGGCTTCGCATCCATATCGGCTCGAGCTCGGTCACCTCAATCCACCCTACGCGAAGAGTGGACTGCGTCCCGACCGTAAACTCGCGCTCCGGTGACCGCTGAAGCCGAGATCGCCCGCCTGGCCGCGAGCTATCCCCGGCGCGGCCCACGCACCTCGCTCGATGCCGTGCTCCGCCTCAGACGGCGCCTGCCTGAGAGCGCCCGGCGCCCCGTCCCGATCGGCGTCGTCGGCACCAACGGCAAGACCAGCACCGCGACCTACCTGGCCCGGATGCTCACCGCCGGGGGGAGGAGGACGGGCCTCTACGTCTCGCCGCATCTCAGCCGCTGGACCGAGCGCGTGCGGATCGACGACGAGCCCTGCGATGCGGAGGAGCTGCTGCGCGAGCTGCTCGCGGTTGAGGAGGTCGCCCGAGCCGGGGGGAAGCAGGAGCTCGAGGAGCTGCGCTTCTTCGACGTCCTCACCCTGGCTGCGGAGCGGCTCTTCGCCGTCGCTGGGGTCGAGCTCGCGGTCTTCGAGGCGGGCATCGGCGGCAGGCTGGACGCGGTCCGAGCGCTGGAGCCTCGCCTCATCCTGCTGACGGGCGTGGCGCTCGACCACGCCGAGATCCTCGGCGAGGAGCTGAGCGAGATCCTCGCCGAGAAGCTGCTGGTCGCGCCGGCGGAGGCGACGGTGCTGAGCTTCCGTCTCGATGCTGAGCTGGAGGAGCGGGCGCTGGAGGTGGCGGCGGAGAGTGGCTTCCAGATCTCCTGGATGGACCCGCCTTCGGAGGGTCAGCGGGGCTCTCTGCCCGGACTGCCGGACTACCTGGTCTCCGCCTTCGCCATGGCCGAGGCGGCTGCGACGAGGTTGAGCGTTTCGCCGGCCGCGGGCGCGGTCGTCGACCTCCACGTGCCGGGGCGCTTCGAGGGTGGCAGGCGCGAGGGCGTTCCCTATCTGCTTGACGCGGCCCACAACGAGGCGGCCTGGGCGAAGCTCGCGGCGGAGCTGTCGGCGCGGAGCCGCGACCTCGGCCCGGGGCCGTCGGTCGCCCTGATCTCAGTCTCGCCCGACAAGCGTCGCGGCGGCCTCGCAGCGGCGCTGCGCGCGATGCCCGACCTGCGCGAGGCGATCGTCACCAGTCACGAATCGATGCCGGCCGAAGACGCCGGGCGCGTGGCAGCGGAGCTGGCGGCGGCAGGGCTGTCGGCACGCGCGGTCGACGGCGTGGAGGATGCGGTGGCGCTCGCCTTTAGCCGCGCCGCCGCCATCGACGGTCGCGTTGTCGTCTTCGGCTCCACCCACCTGGTGGGCGAGGTGCGCGACCGTTTGAGCCAGCCGCTCGGCGGCGACTAGGAGTAGTCGTGCCAGCCGGCGAACTCGCGGCCGGCAAACTTCTGCAGGTCGGCGACGTCGGAGCCGAAGCGGCCGCGGATCGCCTCGAAGAGGTCGTCGGGGAGCTTCGGCTTGGGCGCCGGCGGCTTCTCGGGGTCGTGGACGACCTTCTCAACGATCCAGCGCATCGACTCGGGCAGGCGGTCGAAGTTGCGGTCGAAGGAGCGGAAGCCCGGCAGCTTGATCAGCTTCTCCATGAACTGGTATTTGTCGCCCTGCTTGGCGCTCGACTTCTCCCACTCGCGGTCGAACTGCTCGGAGGTGAAGCTCTCGTCGACACCGGCGAAGGCGAAGGCCCTGCGCATCGTCTCCTCGCGTTCGCCCTGCAGCTCCTCCTGGGTGATGACCTCGATCTGCTCGCGGTCGAAGAGCTCCAGGTAGGGCTGCAGCTGCATCCAGTACTTGGAGCGGTTCATGTAGGAGGAGTCGGGGTCGGAGAGGACCTCGACCATGTCGCCGGTCTCATAGCCGGCACCGGTCGCGTGCACCCAGTGGGAGAGGATGCGCTTGATCGGGTCGCGCACCATGTACAGCAGGCGGGCGTCGGGGCAGTGCTCCTTGATTCGCGCCGGGACCCCCTCGAAGCGAGGCAGGTTTGTGTAGTGGGGCGAGGACTCGCCGCGAACCTTGAAGCGGTCGTCGAAGCGGCTCGCGTACCAGTCGAGGCCGAGATCCCAGTTGAGCTCGGCGACGAAGAAGTTGAGCTCCTTCGGCTTCGACATCTGGATCTCGGGATGCAGGCCGAGGTAGTGGTGGATGCTGGTCGTGCCGCACTTCAGCCCGCCGACGATGATTAGGTTGGGCAGCTCCGCGTGGCGTTTGCGGCGGCGGCGCCAGCGGCTCTTGCGGTCGGCGGTGTAGCGCTCGCGGGCGCGGGCGCACATCGCCTCGTCGGCGGGGTCGCGGGGGGCCTGGGGAGCGCTCGTCTGGGTCTCGGCCTCTGACACGAGCGGGCTAGTGTAGCTGCGATGCCACTCGCCGACTTCGCGTCCAGCTTCAACTCGTTCTTCAACGCTGCGAGCGCGTTCTTCGAGCATCTTTCGGACATCCGCTGGACGCCGTTCGCGCTCGCGCTCGGCTTCCTGCTGGCGATGCAGCTCTGCCGCGCCTGGGCCTGGCGCAACGTGCTCAGCGCCGCCTACCCCGGCAAACCGATCTCCTTCCTCAAGCTCAGCGCCGCCTACCTGGCCGGTGCGGGCATCAACGCGATTCTGCCCGCCCACGCCGGCGATGCGACCAAGGTCTTCCTCGCCAAGCGCCAGATTCCGGACTCCTCCTACCCAGCCGTCACCTCCTCGTTCCTCGTGCAGACGGTCTTCGATACGGCGGCGGGCGTCCTCGTCCTCCTCTACGCGATCAGCCAGGGCCTGCTGCCCGAACCGCCACAGCTGCCGCACCTGCCGGCCTTCGAGATCGCCTTTTGGGCTGAACACCCGCGCACGCTGCTGATCACGATCGGGGCCCTGGTGCTGGCGTTCGCGATCGGCGTCTATTACCTCGGCCACCACGTGCGCCGCTTCTGGGCGCGGGTCCGCCAGGGCCTGGTCATCCTCACCCAGCCGCGCCGCTACCTGCGCCAGGTGGCGGCCTGGCAGGGGGCTGGCTGGCTCTGTCGCTTCCTCGCCTTCTGGTTCTTCCTCGAGGCGTTCGGTATCGGCGGCTCGGTCGGCAACGTGATGCTGGTGATGAGCGTGCAGGCGATCGCCAACATCGTCCCCTTCACGCCCGGCGGCGCCGGCGCCCAGCAGGCGCTCCTCGTCGCCACCCTCGAAGGACCCTCGCGCACTGCCGTCCTCTCCTTCTCGGTCGGCACCCAGATCGCGATGGCCGCCTGGTCGGTCGTCCTCGGCTTCGCCGCCATCCTCCTGGTCTTCCGCACCACCGACTGGCGCGGCCTGATCCGCCAGGCCCAGGACGAGGCGGAAGAAGAGAAAAAGGCGGCCCCCGCCGCCGCCCGTTGACCCACGGGTGCAACGTTTTTTCCACCCATAGCCTGTAAAAGGCGTTGCACCCGGGTGGGGGCGAGGGGCGTCAGCTCGACCAGCCGCCGGTCAGGTCAGGGGATTCACCCAGCGAACGCCCTCGAAGCGCGAGAAGTCGTTGTCGCTGGAGCAGACCTCGGCGCCGTGCTCGATCGCGAGCGCGGCGAGATGGGCGTCGGTGGTCAGGTTGCCTGCCGTGCCAAGCGGTCGCAGCAGCCGCCCCAAGGTTGCGGCATGCGTGCTGGCCGGCTCAACGATTGTGGCAACTGGCTGTGTGAGCCATTCGTCGATGTGCTTGAGGGCGTCGGCGGGCTGGAGCGGTTTCTCGATCGCAGCCGGGTTGGTGGAGATGCGCAGAAAGCCGAGCAGGACTACCCAGGCAAACGCGACCCCCTCCGTGCCTGAGAGAACCACCTCCAACCATTCGCGTGCTGGATCGTGGGACAGCGATTCCTCGTCTACGGCGTAAAGAAGCAGGTTTACGTCGGGCAGCTTCACTTTCGCAGAGCCATCTTGCGCATGATCTCTTCGTCCTCGAGTTCACCGGCCAGCTGCAGAGCCTTGTCGAGATTCACACCGGGCCGCGCGCCCATCTTGGCCGTGCGTACCTTGTAGGGCTTGGCGCGTGCGCGCTCGCCGCGCTCGAGTCCCCTGCGAATGCTCGAGTTGAGCGCCTCCTTGAAGGAGATGTCCTTTCTGCGCATCTCCTCCTTCAGCTTGGCGGCGACGTCGGGATCAAGCGTGACCGTCGTGCGCATGGCACGCATCATAACAGCATGAGACTTGCTGTCATGATGCCTATTTCTCTCCACCGCTGTCGGCATCAGCTCGACCAGCCGGGGTAGCGGGCGTCGACGTGCCATTGCCAGGGCGGGCGTTCGGAGGCGGGGAAGTCGTAGTGGTTGCGGCCGGGGAGGGTCTCGAGGGGAACGAGGTTGGGATCGTCGCGGAGGAGGACGGGGACGCCGGCTGCCGCTTCGATCTGGGCCTGGCTGGCGCGGCGGGCGACGCGTTCCCAGCCGAGACCGGGGCGGTAGAGCCAGTAGGTGAGCTCGACCCAGCCGAGCGTGCGGCGCCGGTCTTCGATCTGAGTGAAGGCGGTGGTGCGGCGGTGCGAGGCGGTCAGGTGTGGCCCGTCGGCGACCGCGCAGCTTTCGCGGTGGCAGTAGCGGAAGTCGACGGGGACGAGCGGGAGGCCCGACGGACCCGGCCTGGCGACGGGCAGGGGCGCCAGGGCGCGGGCGAGCCGCGCCAGCGGCCAGCCGTAGGCGGGGACGAGCGGATGGTGGCGGCAGGCGTCGGGCAGGCGCGGCGCGCAGGCGATCCGCCGTGAGATCGTGCCGGCCAGGCCGCGTCCGGCGTCGATTTCGCCACCCGCCGCGACGGCGGCGATCGCCGCCAGCAACAGCAGCGCGATCAGCGCGACGAGCCCGGCCTGCTCGACGCTGGCCGTGCCGCGCTCGCTGTGCCCTCCGTGCTCCACGCTGCCGACGCTAGGCGGTCGCGGCGCACGCGTGGCGCGCTGGATGTGCCGACTTTGTCCCGCAACTGCCTTCTGCTATTCATGTGGAGATGGAGGGCAGCCCCTTCAACCTCTTCGGCGACCCGGACGAGTTCCGCGCCCGCATGGAGGAGCTCTCGGAGCAGATGCAGTCCTCCCAGCGCGTCGCCTGGGCCGACAACGCGATCAAGCTCGCGGTCGAGATGACGGTCGCCTCGATCGCCCAGCTCGATCTCTCCGGCGAGCCCGATCAGCAGGCGATGCAGGTGCGCGACGCGATTCGCGTGCTGTTTCCTGAGGCGGTCACACTCGTTCGCGAGGCCCGCGAAGGTTTGTCCTAAAGCAGCTCGACGCGCAGCGATAGGGCCGAGCCACGGCGGAAGGCCGCCGCGAGTAGCTCCAACGGAACCGAAGCTATTAGGGCTGGGATCGCGGCGAGGATGCTGACGAGGGCGTCGATGCGGCGTTGCCAGGGCTTGTCAGCCGGAACCGACTCGGCGCGGCCGAGGGCGCCGAGGGCGACGTTGCGGCCGAAGGTGACGCCGTTGAGGATCGTCTGCCACATCGCGGCGACGCCGGCACCGGGTCGCCAGCGCACGCGCCGCACCACCTGGTCGCGGTTGGCGACGAGACGGCACACGGCCTCCGGCGTGAAGAGGCAGCGGGCGCCGGGCTCGAGGCCGGACCAGCCGGCCCCGCCGAGCCAGGCGGCGAAGCCGGCTCGGCTCTGGATCCGGATCGTCTCTTCGACGGTGAGCCCGTCAAGGACCGCGAGCGCGTCGCTCGGCTCACCCGGCTCGCCGATCACGCCGAGGCCGCAGCTCTCGCAGCGGCGCACCGGACCGGCCAGCCCGGGCCGGGTGCCGATCCAGCCGAAGAGCGGCTCGCCGCAGGCGGGGCAGGGCGGGTTGTCGGGCCCGGCCCCCGCCTCCAGTGGGACGACGCTGGTCGGCTCGCGATCGGCGCCGCTCGTTCGCTCGACATCCATGGCGGTAGCGTACGCGCCGTGCAGCTGAGCGAGATCATGACCGCCGGAGTCGTCACCGCGACGCCTGAGGAGAGCGCGATCTCGGTGGCGCGGCAGATGCGCGAGCGCCGCGTCGGCTCGGTCGTGATCGTCGACCCGGCTGGCGCCCCGGTGGCAATGGTCACCGACCGCGACCTCGCTCTGCGCGTCTTCGCAGAGGGCGCCGATCCCGAGTCGGCCGTCGGCGAGCACGCCTCGCGGCCACTCGTTTGCGGTGAGCCGGCGATGCAGCTCGACGAAGCGGCGGCGCTGATGGTCAAGCACCGCGTCCGGCGCCTGCCGGTCGTCGACGGAGATAGGCTCGCCGGCATCGTCACCCTCGACGACATCGCCGTGCGCAGCGGCAACCTCGAGGTCGCCCAGCGGATGACCGCCGAGGTGATCGAAGGCGCCCTGCCGCAGTTCTACTTCCGCGAGCGGGGCTGAGCTTGCGGCGCAGCCAGATCGTCGCCTGGGAGGAGCACTGGTCCCGGCCGGTGGCGGTGGCGACGCTGCTGGCCGTCGCCGGCTTCATCGTCTCCGGCCTGATCGCCGCCAGCATCAGCGGCGACGGCGAAGCCGCGGTTCTGCGCTCGGCGCACGAACACGCCTCCAGCGCGACGCTCGCCGGCGTGGTCAACGCGGCCGCCTTCCTCCTCCTCGCCGCGCCCCTGCTCTATCTCTTCCGCGTCGTCGAAGCCCGCGCCGAGCGCATGCGCAGCGGCATGATCGTGCTGCTGGCAGCGGCCTCGCTCCTCCTCGCGATCTCCAGCGGCCTCGGCATCGTCGCCAAGAGCAACGCCGTCGACCGCTTCATCGGCGGCGAAGCGAAGTCGACGCTGACCAAGCCGGAAGCCGCCAAGGAATGCGCGGCGACGCTGAAGGACAAGGGAGCGAAGGACTTCGCCGGCGAATACCCGGCGGCGGGCGGCAGGACAGCGCGCGAAGTCTGCGAACGCGAAGAAATCGAAGACGATGAAGCCTCCAACGCGGTCGCCGAAGCCTCTCCGGCCAGCCTGGCGACGCTGTGCGGCATCACCGGCGCCCTCTGCCTGATCGTCGGCCTCTTCTACACCTCGCTGTGGGCGATGCGGACCGGCGTCCTGAGTCGCTTCTGGGCCGCCCTCGGGATGGCGCTCGGCGTCACCGTCCTGCTCGGCATCGTCCTCTTCCTGCTGGTCTGGCTCGCCTACATCGGCCTCCTGATCGGCGGCTGGGTCCCAGGCGGCCGGCCCCCCGCCTGGGCCGCCGGCGAAGCCATCCCCTGGCCATCACCCGGCGAGAAAGCAGCGGCGGACCTCGCGGACGGCGAGACGGGCTCGGAGTCGAGTGAGGCCCAGCGGGAGGATGGAACCGAAGCTCGAAGCTGAGCCCGGGCATGCGCTTGCCCTC
>CAZQET010000105.1:0-2069 GCA_964591825.1 uncultured Conexibacteraceae bacterium | reverse complement strand
CACAACCGTCGGCGCACTCCGATGGCCGCCTTTCAGATGCTGCTTGGGCTCGGGGCAGGACATCCTCCAAGCACCTACGCCGAGATCACCGACGACATCGCAGCCTGAGCGAACCGGATACTCACAAGCGCTGCTATTCGGTCTCCCTGCATCCTTGTCCCGCTTGGTCCGGCGCTCGCCAGCCAGCCCACGCGGGTTTCGCCAAGCCCTCCTAGCGCAGCTCTTGGTCGTACTCGTATTTCCCGCCGGCGCGCTCGCCAAGGGCCCGGCCATCGAGGCGCGCTCGTGGGCGCTGATCGACGCGGACAGCGGCACGATGCTCGTCTCCCACGCCGCCGCGCGGCGACTGCCGATCGCCAGCACGACGAAGTTGATGACCGCCTACGTCGTCCTCCACGAGCTCCCCCTCGACCGCATCGTCCGCGCGGCGCCCTACGAGGCCGAATACGGCGAGTCGCTGCTCGGCCTGCGGCCCGGGCAGCGGATCAGCGTGCGGGACCTGCTCTACGGCTTGATCCTGCGCAGCGGCAACGATGCCGCCTACGACCTGGCCCTCGCCGCCGCCGGCTCGGAGCGGCGCTTCGTGCGCCAGATGAACCGCTACGCGGCGGCGCTCGGCCTCGCCGACACCCACTACGCCAACCCGATCGGTCTCGACCAGAAGGGCAACTACTCGAGCGCCCGCGACCTGGCGACCCTGACCCGCCGCCTGCTCGCGATCCCGGCCTTCGCCAAGATCGCGGCCTCGCGCAGCGCCGTGCTGCGCAGCGTGCGCCCGCGGCGGCGGATCGAGACGATCAACCAGCTGCTGCAGATGGCGCCCTGGGTGACGGGGGTGAAGACCGGGCACACCTTCGGCGCGCTCTACGTGCTGGTCGGCTCGGGGCGGCGCAAGGGCGTCGAGCTGATCTCAGTGGCGATCGGCGCTCCCACCGACGAAGACCGCTTTCGCGACGACCTCGAGCTGCTCGACTACGGCTTCTCGCTCTACCGGCGGCGGGTGCCGGTCCACGAGGGCGCCGTGCTCGCCCGTCCCTCAATCCGCTACGCCGGCGGCAGGCTGCCGCTGCGCGCCGCTCGCACGGTCGCGGTCGGGGTGCGTCGCGGCCAGCGGCTGAACGTCGCGGTGCGGGCGCCGTCCGAGGTCGAGGGGCCGATTCGCCGTGGCGCGGTCCTCGGGCGGGTGAGCGTCTACGTCGGCGCTCGGCGCGTCGCCGGTGTGCCGCTGCGCGCCGAGCGCGCCGTCGAGAAGGCGAGCGTGCTCGAGCGGACGGCGAGCTTCCTCGACGACGAGAAGATTCCCGTGGCCATCGCGCTTTGCGTGATACTGCTCGGGGCAGTTCTACTGAGGCGCTTCAGACGATGATCCTGACGGTAACTCTCAACGCCGCGGTCGACCGCACGGTCGCGGTTCCCAACTTCCGTCTCGGTCACCGCCACCGGGCGGTGGAGAGCCGCACCCTGGCCGGTGGCAAGGGCGTCAACGTGGCGCGGGCGCTGAAGCTGCTCGGCCGCCCGGTGATCGCCACCGGCTTCGTCGGCGGACCGACCGGCAACCGCCTGCTCGAGCAGCTGCGCACCGAGGCCGTGCTCACCGACTTCGTCCGGATCGCGGGTGAGACGCGGGTCAACCTCGCGGTGATCGATCCAACTTTGGGGGAGCAGACTGAGATCAACGAGCGCGGGCCGGCGGTCAGCCCCGAGGAGGTCGAGCGCTTCGTCGCCAGGCTGACCTATCTCGCCGACGGGGCGAGCCTCTGCGTACTTGCCGGCACGCTGCCGCCCGGCGCCGGGGACGAGCTCTATGCCCGCCTGGTCAAGGACCTGAGCGAGCGCGGCGTGCCGGTGGTTCTCGACGCCGAGGGTGGCGCGATGCTGGCCGGCCTGCGCGCCGGTGCCTCGGTGGTGACGCCAAACGAGCGCGAGGCCGAGGAGCTGGTCGGGCAGGAGTTCGCCGACCGCGGCGATCTCGCCCACGGGCTCGCTGAGCTGGTCCGCCTCGGCGCCGGCGAGGCGGCGATCACCCGCCCGGACGGATGCGTGGCCGTGATCGGCGAAGGTGCCGAGCG
>CAZQET010000104.1:0-2316 GCA_964591825.1 uncultured Conexibacteraceae bacterium | reverse complement strand
GAGAAGCTGGAGACCGAGATCCTCGACGAAGCGGGCTTTCTGTCCCTGCTCGACAAGTGAGCACCGTCCGCCTCGACATCGAATACGACGGTTCGGGCTTTCGCGGCTGGTCCAAGCAGCCGTTTCTGCGCACAGTTCAGGGAGAGCTCGAGTCGGCGCTGACCACGGTGCTGCGCACGCCCGTCGAGCTGACCGTGGCGGGACGCACCGATACCGGCGTCCACGCCTGGGGCCAGGTCGCGAGCTTCGACACGGAAGCCGAGGTCCCGGATGACCTCGCCTACCGGCTCAACGGCGTCGGGCCGGACGACCTCGCCGTCACCGCGACCGCGATCGTCACCGACGGCTTCAACGCCCGCCATGACGCCAGATCGCGCAGCTACCGCTATCGCATCCTCGCCCGCCGGGCGCCCAGCCCCTTCGAGCGCGGCCGCGCCCTCTGGTGGCCCCACCCCCTCGATCGCGACGCTCTCGATGCCTGCGCCGCCGCCCTGCTCGGCACCCACGACTTCACCGCCTTCACCCCCACCCAGACCGAACACGTCCGCTTCGAGAGAGACATACATGCCGCGACCTGGACCGCCGAAGGAGACCTGGTCGCCTTCCGCGTAACCGCCGACGCCTTCATGCGCAACATGGTCCGAGTCCTGGTCGGCACCCAACTCGAAGTAGCAGCCGGCCGCCGAACCCTGGATAGCTTCGAGCGGCTCCTACATGGAGCGCCCCGCTCCGCTGCGGGCGACACAGCTCCCCCCCACGGCCTGTACCTGGAGTCGGTCTCCTACGCCTGAAGCTGTCGTCTGACAGTGGGGCTTCTCCGGCGGGTGGCGCCGTAGGGGGAACCGCCCCTGAGGAAGCTTTAGCTACCGGAAGGGGCGGTGGGTCCCCTGCGGTGACAGGACCCGCCGGCCAGCCGCAGTGTTAGACGAGCTCCAGGTAGACCATCTCAGTCGAGTCCGACTTCCGCGGGCCGAGCTTGACGATCCGCGTATAGCCACCGGGCCGCTCCACGTACCGCGGCGCGACCTCCTCGAACAGCTTGTGCACGATGAACTTGTCGTTGTGCAGCGTCGCCAGGGCCTGGCGACGCGCGTGCAGGTCGCCGCGCTTGGCGAGCGTGATCAGCTGCTCGACCTCAGGCTTGACCGCCTTGGCCTTGGCCTGGCTCGTCTTGATCCGCTCGTGCTCGATCAGCTGCTTGGAGAGGTTGGAGAGCAGGGACTCGCGATGCGATGCGTCACGACTCAGCTTGTTTCGCTTCTTGCGGTGGCGCATCGCGTCTCGACTCCCCCGCTCAGTCTCCCTGAAGATCGAGGCCGCGCGCGTGCAGGGTCTCGATTACTTCCTCGATCGACTTCTGGCCGAAGTTCGGGATCGCGTTCAGCTCCGAGCGCGTCTTGCGCACCAGGTCGCCGACCGTCTGCACCCCGGCCCGCTTCAGGCAGTTGTAGGAACGCACGCCGAGCTCGAGCTCCTCGATCAGGATCTCATCGAGGCCGTTGCTGGCGGCGACGCCGTCGCCGGTGGGGCCAGGCAGAACCTCGGCGCTGTGGTTCGGCACCGGCTCGCGCGCGGTCAGCTCCTCGACCCGGTCGGCGTCGGTGAAGATCGCCAGGCTCTTGATCAGGATCTCGGAGGCCTCGCGCAGCGCCGCCCCGGGCTCGATCGAGCCGTCGGTCTCGAGGTCGAGGGTCAGTTTGTCGAAGTCGGTGCGTTGCCCGACGCGGGCTGTGGCCACCGCGTAGGAGGCGCGGCGGATCGGCGAGAAGATCGAGTCGATCGGGATCACGCCGATCGGCTGCTCGTCGGACTTGTTCTCCTCGGCCGGCGAGTAGCCGCGGCCGCGGCCGATGGTCAGGTAGATCTCCAGCTTGGTTTTCTTCTCCAGCGTGGCGATCGGCGCCTCGGGGTTGAGGATCTCGACCCCCGAGGGGAGGTCTATGTCCTTGGCCTTGACCTCGCCGGGACCGGTGGCGACGAGCGGCGCCTCGACCTCGTCGGCGTCGGTGTGCATGCGGACGACGAGGTCCTTGAGGTTGAGGACGATGTCGGTGACGTCCTCCTTGACGCCCGGCACGGTCGAGAACTCGTGCGCGACGCCCTCGATGCGCACGCTGGTAACGGCGGCGCCCCCCAGCGAGGAGAGCAGAACGCGGCGGAGGCTATTGCCGAACGTGTAGCCGAAGCCCTTGTCCAGCGGCTCCACCGTGAAGGTGCCACGGCGGTCGTCGGCCTTCTCTGAGGTTATGCGGGGGACCTGGAAATCAGTGGTCATGAGTTCCTTCGTTGCTGTGTGCAGAAACGGGCCCGGGCTAC
>CAZQET010000103.1:0-2189 GCA_964591825.1 uncultured Conexibacteraceae bacterium | reverse complement strand
CCAAGGGCGAGGCCGGCACCGGCAACGTGGTCGAGGCCGTGCGCCACATGCGCGAGATCACTGCCGGGATCAAGCGCCTCGCGCAGCTCGGTCCGGAGGAGCTCGCTGCTGCCGCCAAGGAGCACCAGGCGCCGCTGGAAGTAGTCCACGAGGTGGCCGAGCGCGGCGGGCTGCCGGTGCCGCTCTTCTGCGCCGGCGGTATCGCCACCCCCGCGGACGCGGCGCTGATGATGCAACTGGGCGCCGAAGGCAACTTCGTCGGCTCGGGCATCTTCAAGAGCGCCGACCCCGAGCGCCGGGCCAAGGCGATCGTCGAGGCGACCACGCACTTCAGCGATCCCGAGCGGGTCGCCGCCGCTTCGATCGGCTTGGGCGAGGCGATGGCCGGCCTGGAGATCGCCGAGCTGGCCGCCGCCGACGCGCTGCTGCAGGACCGCGGTGCCTGAGCTGCGCATCGGCGTCCTCGCGATCCAGGGGGGCTTCGAAGCCCACGAGAAGACGCTCCGCGAGCTCGGCGCACAGGTGCGGCAGGTGCGGGTGCCCGAGGATCTGGTTGGCCTCGACGGCCTGGTGATTCCGGGGGGGGAGAGCACGACCATCTCGAAGGGGATCGAGGCGGCTGGATTGGCTGGGTCGATTCGGGCGCTGCACGAGGCGGGGGGCACGGTGTTCGGAACCTGCGCCGGGATGATCGTCTGCGACGCGGAGAACCTCGGACTGATTGACGCGACGGCCGAGCGCAACGCCTTCGGGCGGCAACTGCAGAGCTTCGAGGCCGACCTGGAGGTCGAGGGGATAGGCGAGGAGCCGCTGAGGGCCGTCTTCATCCGGGCGCCCTGGATTGCCCGGAGTGGTCCGGGGGTCGAGGTGCTCGCTTCCTACGACGGCCATCCGGTCGCCGTGCGCGAGGGCCGAGTCCTGGCTTGCGCCTTCCACCCCGAGCTGACCGACGATTCGCGCCTGCACGCACTTTTCATGGCAATGACTACGGGTGCTCGCGCCCGGGAGGAGGCGGAGACTTGAGGGACCCAAGGGTCGAAAACCTGGCGAAGATCCTGGTCGGCTACTCGACCAAGGTGAAGGCGGGGGAGGTGGTCTCGATCGACGGCGGCACCGGCGCCGAGCCGCTCCTACGCGCTATCTACGAAGAGGTGCTGAAGGCGGGTGCGCACCCGATCCTCAACGTCGGCCTCGACGGCCTCGCGGCGATCTACTTCGAGCACGCCAGCGACGAGCAGCTGGACTGGATCTCGCCGCACATGGAGTGGACGGTGGACCACGCCGACGTGCGGATCGCGATCGGCGCCGACGCCAACACGCGCGAGCTCTCCAAGGTGCCGCCGGAGCGCCAGACCCGGCGGCAGACCGCCACCGGCCCGGTGCTCAACCGCATGATGGAGCGCGCCGCAAGCGGCGAGTTCCGCTGGTGCTACACGATCTTCCCGACCAATGCCTATGCCTCCGAGGCGGAGATGAGCCTCGCCGACTACGAGGACTTCTACTTCGGCGCCTGCCTTGCCGACGACGCCGACCCGCTGACTGCCTGGAAGCGCGCTTCGGCGGAGTGCGAACGGCTGGCGGAGTGGATCGAGGGCCACGAGGAGGTGCGGGTGACCGCGCCCGGAACCGACATCAAGTTGGGCATCGCCGGGCGCAAGTTCATCCCCTGTGCCGGCGAGCACAACATGCCCGACGGCGAGTTCTTCACCGGCCCGGTCGAGGACTCGGTCGAGGGAGAGGTCTCCTTCCACCTACCCGCCGTGATCGCCGGGCGCGAGGTCTCCGGCGTGCACCTGCGCTTCGAGGCCGGCAAGGTCGTCGACGCCAGCGCCGAGCGCGGCGAGGAGTTCTTGATCAAGTTGCTCGACACCGACCCCGGCGCTCGCCGCCTCGGCGAGCTCGGCATCGGCACCAACTACGCGATTGATCGCGGCACGCTCGAGGTCCTGCTCGACGAGAAGCTCGGCGGCACCGTCCACATGGCCGTCGGCAAGTCCTACCCCGAGTCCGGCGGCGTCAACGACTCCGCCGTCCACACCGACCTGGTCTGCGACCTGCGCCAGGGCGGCAAGATCGAAGTGGACGGGGTCGACTTCCAGGTGCTCGGGTGCGTCGAGCTGGCTGTGCGGTCCTTGAATGATTCGTACCGGACGTTCCTCTCCGTTGGCCGACCCTCGATAGGTCAGGAT
>CAZQET010000102.1:0-7097 GCA_964591825.1 uncultured Conexibacteraceae bacterium | reverse complement strand
TCCACCGACTTCTACGGCGACGGCCAGGAAGCCAAGGAACTGATCCCCGAGTTCGAGAAGTCGCGCAGCGACCACTTCACCCTGCAGCTGGCGACGCCTCCGGTGAACGAAGCGCCGCCGAGCGCCAGCGGCGCGACCGCGCCGGGGTCGGAGCTGACCTGCGCCCCGGGCGACTGGGCGGGCGATCCGGTTCCCACGTTCACCTATCGGTGGCAACGCGACGGGACGCCGATCGCCGGCGCCGAATCCGACAACTATTCGACCACCGTCGCCGACGGCGGTCACGAAATCGGCTGCGCGGTCACCGCGACCAACACGTTCGGCAACGAGACCGCAAACTCCAATGCGATCGCGATCGAACCGGCGCCCGCGGGCTGCCTTGGCGCCTCGATCACCGGCGCCGGCTCGACCGCTCAGGACGTCGCGCAGGCCCTCTGGGCGCCAGCCTTCGTCGCCGGCTGTCCTGGTGGGCCCGACGTCTCCTACGACGCGAACGGATCTGGCACGGCGCTGAGCGCCTGGAGCGCCGACGGCAAAGCCGGCGCCCTCGACACCGGTCTCGCTCTGGTCGGCACCGATACCGCGCCGACGGCGGCTCAGCTCGCCAATATCGAGAGCGTTGCCGGCGGCGCCCACGTCCTCGTCGTCCCGGTCGCCCAGACCGCGATCGCGGTGGCCGTCCATCCGCCGGCCGAATGTCAGATCGAGAGGATCGCCAACAAGCAGCTGGAGAGCGTCTTCCGCGGAAACGTCCTGCGCTGGGGCCAGCTCGACACCGCCACTGGACCGGGCTGTCCGGGCAAGCCGATCACCCGCGTGGTCGAAGCGGGCTCTGCGGGGCTCACCGCGCAATTCGAGAGCTATTTTGGCCAGGTCAACCCCGCGACGCTGCCCTGCACGGAGGGCGGGAAGACGTGGGTCCAGCTCGCCTCCACGGGCGGCGCCTGGCCTCGCGCAGGCCTCGGCGGTTGCGCGCCCTCAACGATCAGCGCCCTCGCCGTTCCCGCTCAGGAAGGCGGCGAGGCCGTGATCGAAGCGCTCAACGCCGCCCCGGGCTCGATCGGCTTCGCCGCGCTGCCAGAGCTCGAAGCCGTCAGAGGCCCCGAGACGACGGCGCTCCGCCTGCAGAACAATGGCATCGTCAAGCTCGCCAACGCGACCTTTGCCGAACCGCAGCTCGACGAAGCCGCCAACTGCGACTCGACCCGCTACCGGGTGCCCACTAGCCAGGACTGGTCGGCGGTCTTCGGATCCAACATGAAGATCGGTGGCGATGCCTACCCGCTGTGCTCACTGACCTACGACCTGGCGCTGCAGGGCTACGACAAAGCCGGATTCGCTCCCGGAACCGCAACCACGGTCAAGGGCTACTTGGAAGAAGAGGTGCTCGCACCGTCCGGCCAAACGGCCCTCGGTTCGGCCCACTACAGCCCCCTGCCCAGCGACGGCGATCCCCACTACGAAGTCCTCGGTGCCGCGCAGGCAGCGGCCGGGGGCATCGGCGACTGAGCCGCCCTTCCCAGAAGTTGGAGTCGGGCCGTCTCAGGGCCCGGCTCCTCCTGCCCTTGCAAGGAAGACGGAGTTCGGCCTTCCGACATTGACCCCGCCCTGAGTGGGTCAATGTCGGATACGGATGATCGTCGACGTGGAGCCGGTCAGCGCCGCCTGCCGCCGAAGCCGCTCGATGTCGCGGCGGGTGCCGTCTACGACCTTTTTCCCACTTGATTGTGTGCGGATCTCTCATAGGCTCCGCTTCACTGCAGCCACTCGTCTGCAGGCGAGTGATTACCAGTCACTCTGGCTTAGTTTCAAAAGGGAATCCTCCGGCAACCGGCCATCGATCGATTGATGCCGGTTGCCGGATTTTTAGGCATGGCTATGTGGGCAAGTCCGGGTGCGCATCCGACATTGACCACAGCGGGGTGGGGTCAATGTCGGATGCGTGAGCTACCTGCGAGTCCGCCCTCCTAGGAGAGGCTCTCTAGGAGGAGTGCCGCCGGCCGGGGGGTCGGTCGGCGGGGTGGGGACGGGACGGACTGGGAGCCGTTGCCGCTGGGACCGGCTAGGAGCCGCTGCCGAGCTCGGGCTCGTCCACGGCAATGTCGGCGAGCTCCAGCTCGTCGACGGTGGAGAGTAGGGCATCGAGGGCCAGGCCCGAGAGCGTCTCCTGCTCCAGCAGGGCGCCCGAGACCTCAAGCACCGAGGCCCAGTTGGCTCGCAGAACGTGCTCGGCTCTCGCCTTCGCCTGCTCGACCAGCCGCTCGGTCTCGGTGTCGATCACATCCAGGGTGTGGGGGCCGATCGACCCCAGGTCCTGCAGCGAGGCTCCCAGGAAGACCTCACCACCGGCCTCGCCAATCGTCACCGAGCCGAGCTTCTCGCTCATCCCGTAGGAGGTGACCATCTGGCGCGCCAGTTTGGTCGCCGCGTGGAGGTCCTCACTGGAGCCGGTGGACGGCTCCCCGAACTCGATCAGCTCGGCTGCGGTGCCGGCGAGAATCGCGGCCAGCTGGCGCTCGAGGTCGGACCTGGCGTGCATCACCGCGTCGCGGTCGGTGAGCATGTGGGCGGCGGTGCCGAGCTGGCGGCCGCGGGCGACGATCGAGAGCTTCTGGGCGCTGACCGTTTGGCCGATCGAGCGAGTGGTGACGGCATGCCCCGCCTCGTGGATCGCGATCCGCCAGCGCTCCTGCTCGGTCAGGATGTGCGTCTTCTTGGCCGGCCCGGCGACGACCCGGTCGATTGCCTCCTCGAGGGTTGGCTGGTCGATTTCGGCGGAGCCCTCGCGGACCGAGAGCAGCGCCGCCTCGTTGACGAGGTTCGCCAGCTCGGCGCCGGAGAAGCCAGGGCAGAGCTTGGCGATCTCGGAGAGGTCGACTCCGGGAGCGAAGGTCCGCCCCTTGGCGTGCAGCTCGAGGATTTCGTAGCGGCCGTGCACGTCGGGGACGTCGACGGTGACCTGGCGGTCGAACCGCCCGGGTCGCAGCAGCGCCGGGTCGAGGATGTCGGGACGGTTGGTCGCGCCCATCACGACGATGCCGGCGTCGCCGCCGAACCCGTCCATCTCGACCAGGAGCTGGTTCAGCGTCTGCTCGCGCTCGTCGTTGCCCTGGCCGACGCCGGCGCCGCGCTTGCGCCCGGCGGCATCGAGCTCGTCGATGAAGACGATCGCCGGCGCCATCTTGCGCGCTTTGGCGAAGAGGTCGCGGATCCGCGCCGCGCCGACCCCCACCAGGGACTCGACGAACTCCGCTCCCGAAGCGGAGAAGAAGGCCGCGTCGGCCTCGCCGGCAGTGGCCCGCGCGAGCAGCGTCTTGCCGGTTCCCGGAGGCCCGACAAGGAGCACGCCCTTCGGCGCCGCGGCGCCCGCGGAGAGGTAGCGGGAGGGATCCTCGAGGAAGTCGCGGATCTCGCGCAGCTCGACCAGCGCTTCGCCGGCCCCGGCCACGGAGTCGAAGGTGATCGGGGCTTTCTCGCCTTTGCGCTTCTTGCGCCCCCTGCCACGGAAGGAGGAGAAGGCGCCGATCCCGGCGCTCTCGTCGGCGCCCTGGCGCATGAAGAACGAGAAGAGGCAGACCAGGATCAGGATCGGGATCAGGAACTGGACGACGATCGTCCGCTCGGACTTGCCCGCCTGCGGGTCGATGCTCACCCGGGTGCCGGCGGTCGCGAGCGTTTCGAAGAGGCCCTGCGTGGCCGCGTCGGAGGCGGGGTAGTCGGCGTAGAGCTGTGCCCCGGTCTTGCTTTCCACCACGATCTGGTGGTCGTAGTCGAGCAGGGTCGCGCTGCGCAGCCGCTTGCCTTCGGCGAGCTTCGTGACCGCCGAGAGCGGCACCTTTTCGCCCGTGGCGGCGCTGCCCAGTGAGCCCAGCAGCGAGAAGAAGGTGATCAGCAGTACCAGCGAGGCGCAGAGCAGAAAGGTCGAGAGTGGGTCGCGGCGCACCCTCCGCACGAGCGGGTTGAGGACGCCACCTATCCGCTCACTGATGGAGCGGCTCTTCTGCTTTTGCTGAAGCCTGGGATTGGACATGGTGAAGCCGCACGCGTGAAGCGGTCAGAAAAAGCACCCTCTCCGCTAGGCGGCCCGCAGGTGTGAACAGGTTGAGAACGAGTGTGAATAGGTTGAAAACGAAGTGTGAAAGAGCTGCCGTAAACACATACAAACTGTGCTTGAGTGAAAAAATTACCCTGAGGATTTCAGGATGAAGGGGAGACGGATACGACCGGCGCGGCGCCGAGCTCCCTGAGTGAGGCCTGCATGCTCACCCGCCCTCGGTGGAGCAGGCCATGGACGGAGTTTTCCGTCTTGCCGAGCGTGCTTGCTATTTCAACCGGCGAGAGACCGGCGATGTGTCTGAGCATCAGCACTTCGCGCTGCTCGCCGGGAAGCCGCTCCAGCGCCTGGCGGAGGTCCTTGCTGCGTTCGTGGCTAATCCGCTTGTGTTCCTGATCGCGCAGCCGTACTTCTTCGACCGGTACCGCGCGGCGAGCGCGCAGATGGTCGAGCGCCACATTGCGCGCCACGCGAAGGACCCAGGCGACAAAGGGGACGTCTCGCGGTTCGTATTTGCCGATCACGAACTTCAGCTTGACGAAGACGTTTTGGGTGATGTCCTCCGCTTCGTGATGGTCCCTGACCAGGCTTTTGACGAAGCGAAAGACGTCCGGCGAGTAGCGAACATAGAGCAGGTGCAGCGCCTCCGTGTCACCTTCCTGCGCTCGGAAGATCGCTGCGCGGATGAATGGGGAATCTACGTCCTCTGACCTTTGATGGGTGGCGACCGATCCTTCGCCAGCCTGATTGCACGTCACGTTCACCTCGTTCTCCCTCGTTTGACGCTGCAGGTTCCAGATAAGGACGATCATGAGAGAACTGGAAGAGCGAAAGTGTTAATAAGACGCGAAATCACCATCTTTTTTCGCCCTTTTTGGCACCTGTACAAAAAATGTGAACAGGTCCAACAAAAAAAGGATGCCCTTCGAAGACCGTGCTGGGCGAAAGGATTTGGCCTTCGCTGCCGTTCGTCGGGACGACGCCCACCCCGCCATGTCACCCGACTTCATCATCATCGGAGCGCCGAAGGCCGGCACGACCTGGCTCTACCGGAACCTTGGCGCCCATCCCGACGTCTTCCTGACGGCCAACAAGGAGCCTCGCTACTACAGCGTCGAGGAGGGGGAGGCGGTCTCCTGTCAGGGCCCCGGCGACGGCCTGTGGATGAGCCATTTCGTGCGCTCGAGGGCCGAGTATGAGTCCCTCTTCGCCGCCGCTGGGCCTGGGCAGCTGCGCGGGGAGGCGTCGAGCGACTACCTGTACCGCTCGCGGGTGTCCGCCGCGCGCATCCGTCACGAGGCGCCCGACGCACGGATCGTCGTCCTGCTCCGCGATCCCGTGCACCGCGCCCACTCGAACTGGCTGCATCACATGCGTGACGGGCGGGAGACGCTTCCCTTCGCGGCCGCGATGGATGCCGAGCCGATGCGCATCGAGCTCGGCTGGGCCTGGTGGTGGCACTACGCGGCCCGGGGCTTCTACGGGCGCCAGCTGGAGCCCTTTCTCGAGCGCTTCCCGCCCGAGCAGATCCTGCTGCTCACCCACGACGAGCTGCGCCGCGAACCGGCGGCGCTGCTCGAGCGGGTGTGCGCCTTTCTCGACCTGAGCCCCGTCGCTGGAGAGCAGGTGGCCGAGCGGCGCAATGAGTCGTTCGTTCCCCGCTCGCCGGTCCATCGGGCGGCGCGCGGTGCCCTGCGCCCCAACGCGCTCGCGCGGGTGGTGCTCCCACGGCGGATGAGGACCGCGCTGCGGCATCGAATCAACCGGGCGACCCTGCACCGGCCGCGGATCGCCCCCGAGGACTATCGGCGGTTCCGGCGCGTCTTCGCCGCCGATACCCGGCGCCTGGCGGGGATGGCCGACCTCGACGTCTCGGGGTGGCTCGGGTGATGGACGTCTGCGTGGTGCTCTACCGCTGCGACGCAAAGCGGGTGGAGGCCGGGCTGCGTCCGGCCGACCGCCTGATCGCGGTCGACAACACCCACGACAACCGGGGCTTCGCCGCCGGCTCCAACCTCGCCGCCGGCCAGGGCGACGCTCCACTGATCTGCTTCGTCAACCCCGACGGCGATCTGGCCGCGGACTGCCTCGAGCGCCTCGAGCGGGCGTTCGACGACCCGTCCCTCGTCGCCGCCGGCGCCAACGTCGGGCCGATGAACCAGGCGCTGCTCGAGGACGGCTCCCCGAGCTTCCTCAGCGGCTGCTGCCTGGCCGTGCGGCGCGTCGCCTTCGAGCGGGTGGGCGGCTTCGACGAGCGCTTCTTCATGTACGGGGAGGACGTCGACCTCTGCTGGAAGCTGCGCCGCCTCGGCCGGCTGGTGCGGGTCGAAGACGCGCGCTTCGACCACGACTGGAGCGACACGCGCAAGCGATTCCCCTCTCTGCACCGGCACTTTCGCCATCACCTGGTCGTGATGCGCCGCCACCGCGGGGCCGCGGGAGTCGGCCGGATGCTCCGCGACGCTGCTCACAGCTTGCGCCGTGGCAGGATCGCGCACGGCGTCGCGCGGCTGACCGGGACCGTCGACTACGCGATTCGCGCCCGGCGCTGGGCCTGAGCCGTGGCCCTCGATCGCCCCAGCGGATCTGGCGACGGGCCGCGGCCAGGAGCGCCGCTGGTCGTCTTCACCCACGTGCCGAAGACCTCCGGCACCTCGTTCCGGCGCTCGCTGGTCGAGCCGAACCTGGGTGACGGCCAGATCTACCGCTACGCCGGCGCCAGGCGGTTCCTGCGCGAGCGCGGCTCGGAGAGCTCCTTCGTCTGGGGTCACGTGCCCGCGGGGATTCACCTGCTCACTCGCCGGCAGGTCGCCTACGTCTGCTTCCTGCGCGACCCGATCGACCGCGCGGTGTCCTACTACTACTTCGTCAAGGATTCGGACCCCACCCTCTACAAGCACCCGATGCGCGACGAGGCCGATGCCCTCTCGCTCGTCGAGTTCTACCGGCGCCGCAAGTTCCAGAACTGGCAGACCCGCTTCCTCGCCGGGATGCACTACCACCACCTCTACCCACGGCTCTCCTCGCCGCGCTTCGAGCGGGC
>CAZQET010000101.1:0-14639 GCA_964591825.1 uncultured Conexibacteraceae bacterium | reverse complement strand
AGGCCGGGCACGAGGTGGTCGGCCTCGACACCGACCCGCGCAGGGTGGAGAGCCTCAACGCCGGCCGCAGCCACGTCGAGGACGTCCCCGACGCCGTCCTCGCGCCCCTCGCCGAGCGCCTGCGGGCGACCGTCAACCAGGCCGATCTCGCCTCCTGCGAAGCGATCGTGATCTGCGTTCCGACACCGCTGACCGGCTCGCGCGAGCCCGACCTCACCTACCTGCTCGACTCCGCCACGGCGCTCTCCGGGGTCCTGCAGCCCGGCCAGCTGGTCGTGCTCGAGTCGACCACCTATCCGGGAACCACGCGCGAGCGCCTGCAGCCGATCCTCGAGGAGTCAGGACTCTCGGCGGGCCGCGACTTCCACCTCGCCTTCTCGCCGGAGCGAATCGACCCCGGCCGCACTGACTACACCGTGAAGACGACCCCGAAGCTGGTTGGCGGCATCACCCCGGCCTGCACCGAGCGCGCCCGCGCGCTCTACGAGCTGATCTGCGACGAGGTGGTCGTGCTCTCCAGCCCCGAGGCGGCGGAGCTCTCCAAGCTGCTGGAGAACATCTTCCGCTCGGTCAACATCGCCCTCGTCAACGAGCTCGCCCAGCTCTGCGACCGGCTCGGGATCGACGTTTGGGAGGTCGTCGACGCCGCCTCGACCAAGCCCTTCGGCTTCATGCGCTTCGAGCCGGGGCCGGGGATGGGCGGTCACTGCCTGCCGGTCGACCCCTTCTACCTCGCCTTCAAGGCGCGCGAGCACGACTTCTACCCAGAGTTCATCGAGCTCGCCGGCAAGGTCAACCAGACCCAGCCGGCCTTCTGCGTGGAGCGGATCGAGCGCGCGCTGAACGAGGCCGAGAAGCCGGTCAGGAGCTCGCGGATCCTGATCCTCGGGATCAGCTACAAGGCCGGCATCGGCGATATCCGCGAGTCACCGGCGCTGAAGATCGCGCGGCGGCTGATCGATCTCGGCGCCGACGTCTCCTACCATGACCCGCACGTGCCCGAGCTGCCCGAGATCGGCCTCGCCTCGGTCGAGTTGGCGACGGCACTGCGCGAGTGCGACGTCGCTGCGATCGTCACCGCCCACCCCGAGCTCGACTACGGCGAGGTGGTCGCCGCGGCCCCGCTGGTCGTCGACTTCCGCGGCGTCACCCGCACGATCGAGGCCGCGAACCTGGTCAGGCTCTAGCGGCGCGCATCTCCGCGTCGGCGACCTCGGGCCCGAAGTAGGGCAGCGTGGCGAAGTACATGAAGTCCGGCAGCAGCTCGCGGAATCCCGAGTCCTCACCGGTCGCCAGCCTGGCGTGGACGACGGCGTGCATGCCGGCGACGATGCCCTCGGCGGCAATCGCCGGCGGCGGCTCGGCAGCGGTCGCGGAGCGCCGCGCCGAATCGATGAAATCCGTCAGCCTTTTCATCCCATCGGCGCGAATTCGGAGTGCCTCGGTCCCCGCTGCGTGCACCTCGACGAGCAGCGCGCGGCCCACGGCGGGCTCGGCTTCGAGCGCCTCGAGCACCGCTCGCAGGCCCGCTCGCAGCTGGTCCGTCCACGCCGCCTCGCCGCTGGCGGCAGCGATCGCGATCGCCTCCAGGTTCGCCGCGCCGAACTCGAGCGCCTGCAGGTAGCAGGCCTCCTTGTCGCCGAACTCGTCGTAGAAAGCCTGCCTGTAGAGGCCGGTGCGATCCAGCACCATGCGTACCGATGCGGCCTCGTAGCCCTCGCTGCCGACGACTTCGAGCATCCCCTCGAGAATCCGCTGACGCTTGGGAGAACTCACCAGTCTGAGTGTGGGAACGACGGGGAATGCCTTCCCCGCGGCGCCGGTCCCCTCAGCCCCTGCCCGGACCTTGGTTGCGGCTTGCTTGCCCATCCGACCTTCCTCTAAATCGATCAAGGGAACGGGTTGTCTGGAGCTAGGTACAGTACCGGTATCTGGTCGATCCGTCCAGCTTGGAAACGGATTCTTATCGAGGTACTCTGGCGTTCGTGGCGGATCGGGTCCCGCAGGCGACGAGAATGCCTCCCGGAAGGCACTCGCTCCCTCGTGAGTTCATCGCCCAGCATCAGCGGGCCCGCATCATCGCTGCCCTCGCCGAGGAGACCGTGGAGAAGGGCTACCGCGCGGTCACGGTCGCCGACATCGTGCGCCGCGCCGGCATCGCCCGCAACACCTTCTATGAGAACTTCTCCTCCAAGGAGGACTGCTTTCTGGCCGCCTCTGAGTACGCGGTCAAGGAAGCGCTGCGCCGCGTGGTCGACGCGGCCAGCAAGGTCGACACCTGGCCGGCGCGCGTCAACGCCGGCCTTGCGGCCTTCCTCCACTACGTCGCCAGCGAGCCGGCGCTCGCCCGCACCTGCATCGTCGAGGCGCTCTCGGCGGGGCCCGCGGCGGTCGACCGCTATGAGCGCTCGATCCAGGCCTTCGTGCCGCTCTTCCGCATGGGCCGCAAGGTCTCGGCCAAGGGTGAGGAGCTGCCGACCACGCTGGAGGAGACGATCGTCGGCGGGATCTTCTGGATCCTCTATCAGCGCATCATCATGGGGCAGGCGGAGCAGATCGAGGAGCTGCTGCCGGAGCTGGTCGAGTTCGCGCTGACGCCGTATCTCGGCGCCGAGGCCGCCAAGCGGATCGCCGGCGAGGAAGCACCGACACCAACCGCGGGTTGAGCCAGGGGCGGGGATTGGGGGTCCCATGAGCTAGTGCTGGACCTGGAGACCCGCGAGCGCGCCGCCAGTCCCGAGCGCGAGCGCATCGTCGCGGCCCTGATCGAGATCGCTGCCGAGCGCGGTTACGCCGAGACCACGATCGAGTCGATCCTCGAACGGGCGGAGCTCGACCGCCCCGCCTTCGACCGCCACTTCCGCGGCAAGTACGACTGCTTCCTCAGCGCCTGGCAGGAGATGAACGAGTCCTGCCTGCAGGAGATGATTGCCGCCTACAACAGCGAGGAGGAGTGGCCCGACCGGCTGCGTGCCGTCGCCTGCGAGATCGTCGAGGGTCTGCGCCACGATCCGCGTCGCGCCTCCTTCGCGGTCGAGGTGCTGGCCGCCGGCGACGCCGCCCGGGCCCGCCGCGACATGACGATGCGGGTGATCGCCTCGTTGATCGACGCCGGCCGCAACGAGATGGAGGATCCCGAATCGGTCCCGCACACCACCGCCGAGGCCCTGGCCGGCTCCGCCTACGGCCAGATCTACGCCAAGGTCGTGCGCGGGGATGCCGACGAGCTGCCGGGAATGGTGCCGCAGCTGATGTCCGCCGCGGTAATGCCGTATCTGGGAATAGAGGCTGGGTTGGCCGAGTTGTCGAGGAGCTTTGACCCCCCGTCGCGATATCGTCGTGATGTGGCCAAGAAGAAGTCCTCCTCCCGGGACAAGGGTGAGCCGGGAGTGTCAGCGGAGGAATACCCACCGGAGCTCGCTCGTCTGCCGCCGGGGCGGCATGGGCTGCCGCGCGAGTTCGTCGTCCACAACCAGCGCGAGCGCCTGATCGCCGGCCTTGCCGAGGCGATCGCCGAAAACGGCTACTCGGGCACGACGATCGCCCACATCACCCGCCACGCCGCCGTCTCGCGCCGCACCTTCTACGAGCACTTCTCCTCCAAGGACGAGTGCTTCGTCGCCGCCTACGACACCGTGATGGAGGAGCTGCGCGAACGCGTCTCCAGCGCCTTCGAGGCCGAGGAGGACTGGCCGCACGCGGTCAAGGCCGGGATCGGGGCGATGCTCGAGTTCCTCGCTGCCGAGCCGCACCTGGCCCGCCTCTGCATGGTCGAGGCGCTGGTCGCCGGCCCGGTCGTGGTCGAGCGCTACGACGCCGCGATTCGCAGCTTCGTCCCCTACTTCCAGCAGGGCCGCGAGGGCCGCGCCCCCGAGGTCCTCGCCCGCCTCTCGCCGACCACCGAGGAGGCCCTGGTCGGCGGCATGGTCTCGTTGATCTCCCGCCGGATCATCGCCGGCAAAGCCGAGCAGCTCGAGCAGCTCCTCCCCGACCTGGTTGAGTTCACGCTGACCCCATATCTGGGCAGCGAGGAGGCGTCGGCGCTGGCCGTCGAGAGGGACTGAGCGCCTCCTTGCGCGCCTTTCGCGCGCGAGAAATTGCATAGCCGGCACCTTCGTTACACACAGACAACACATTTCTCCCTAGCCTGCCATCATCGATGGAGGCGATGGCACGCAAAGGCACAGAAGCTCCGCAGGCGGCGCAGAGCGATCGGCGCCTTGATCGCGTCGAGCGGCAGATTCAAGACCTGCGCGTGGAAACGCGGACCGAATTCACCCAGCTGCGCGGGGAGATGAATGAGGGCTTCACCCAACTGCGCGGGGAGATGAATGAGGGCTTTGCTCGGATCGACGAGCGGCTGGACGCGATGCAGCGAACGATGGTTCAGGGGTTCATCGCCATGAGCGCCGCCACACTCGCCGGTTTCGGTGGCATTCTCGCGGTTATCGCAACTCAGCTCTGAAGCGCTACTCGACGGAGTCGATCGGCTCCAGGCCGGCGGAGCGGAGCTCGAGCCAGGCCTCATCCTCGCCAAAGTAGTTGAGGGAGACCAGGTGGGCGAGGTCGGGGAGGAGGCGCTCGACGGTGGCGGTGCGGCCGGCGCCGATCTCGGCGATCAGTGATTCCTCGATCGCGCCGACGACGAACTGGGCGGTGAGCGGAGTGGTGGCGATGCGGGCGCCGGGCTGGCGGCGGGCGGAATCGACGGCACGGGCGAAGCGCTCGATCAGCTGCTGGTGCTTGGCCCAGGCCGCGCCGCGGGCCGCCCGGACCTCGATCAGCAGCGCCTTCGCCATCAGCGGCTGCTCGGCGACTGCCTTCAGCAGCCGGGCGAGGGCGGCGCGGAAGCCCGCCCGCCAGCTCTCGGCCTCGCGGCCCGCCTCGAGCACTTCCGCGCAGAGCCTCTCCGCCGCCATCTCATAGGCCTGCGCGAAGCAGGCCTCCCGGCCGCCGAAGCGGCGCTGAAAGCGATCGCGGGAGATGCCGCTGCGCTCGAGCACCTCCTGCACCGTCGCCCTCTCGTATCCCTTGGCCCCGACGGTGAGCAGCATCGCTTCCAGCACTCCCTCGTCCGTCCCGAGCTCCGGTTCCACTTCGTCCCATGATCTGACCGCGCGGAGTGTGGGTGGAGCGTCCACTCGGGGTACCTTAGCCCATTTTTGGGAACTTTCTACACTTCATATACTCCCTTCGTACCAATGGGAACGCGCGCTATCCTAACCGCGTGCGTGCATTGCCTGGAAAGGCTTCCCGGCAGCCGCCCGGCCCCGAGCCGGTCAGCCGCGCCGAGGCGGCGAGCGACCAGCGGCGGCGCATTCTCGAGGCTACGGCGGAGCTGGTCGCTGAGCAGGGCTACGCGGAGACGACGATCGAGCAGATCGTGCGCCGCGCCCGCGTCGGCTACGCCACCTTCTACAAGCACTACGCCGACAAGGACGAGGCGTTCCTAGCGCTGCTCGACGCCGCGATCGAGCGTACGCTCTACGTGGTCGAGGAAGCCTACGACCGCGAAGACGGGCCCTGGCCGGACAGGGTCGGGGCCGGCCTCGGCGCCCTGCTGAAGATCGCCGCCGAGCACCCGAGCGTGGCCCGCGCCTGCCTGGTCGAGGCGCCGACCGCCGGCCCGCAGGCGGCGTCCCGCCATGAGGCGGCGCTGAAGCGGTTCGTGCCGCTTCTGCGGCCGGGCCGCGAGCTCAATCCGCGCGGCGATCGGCTGCCGGAAAACCTCGAGGAGACCCTCGCCGGTGGCGTGCTCTGGGTGGTCAACCAGCGCCTGATCGGCGGCGAAGCCGAGCAGTTGCGGGCGCTCCTGCCCGAGGCGCTCGAGTTCCTGCTCCGTCCCTACGTCGGCGAGGAAGAAGCGGCGCGCGAGGCGGGCGGCGCGAGCGCCGCCTCGGCCTGAGCTGGGCTGAGCGATGGTGGCTGAAGAGGAGATCCTCGGCCCCCTGCCGGCGGGTCGCCACGGCTTCAGCCGCGAGCAGGTCGAGCACAACCAGCGCGAGCGCCTGATCGCCGGCCTCGCCACCGCGGTCGCGGAGAGAGGCTACCGCGCGGTCACGATCACCGACGTCACCAAGCAGGCGCGCGTCTCCCGCCGCGTCTTCTACGCCAACTTCGAGGGCAAGGAGGAGTGCTTCCTGGCCGCTTTCGAGGTGGTGGTCGGCCACGTCCGGCAACTGGCGGCCGAGGAGGCGGCCGGCGCCGACGGCTGGGCTGAGCAGGCGGTGGCGACGGCGCGCGCCGTGCTGCGCTTCTTCGCCGCCGAGCCCGACCTGGCCCGCCTCTGCCTGGTCGAGCCCCAGGCGGCCGGCCCCGTGGTCTCAGCCCGCTTCCACGAGGCTGTGCACGAGGCCGTCCCCTACATAGAGCGTGGGCGTGGCGAGCGAGCGAGCGAGCGTGAGCTGCCTCCCACCACCGAGGAGTCGACGATCGGCGCGCTGGCGATGCTGGCCAGCCGTAAGGTCGCGGCCGGCGAAGCCGAGGCGCTCGAGGACCTCCTCCCCGAGTTCGCTGAATTCATCCTCTCGCCCTACCTCGGCGCCGAGGCGGCCCAGCGCATCGCCCGCTCCCAGGCCGACTGATTCGGTACCCGCATATATGCCCAGGGAACGCCTCTGGGAACGCTGTTTTTCTTTTGGGAACTTTTCCTTGACAGTTACTTGACGGGGTGCTTCACTGCCGCCACTGGGTCGGTACCAACGGCACTTTCTAGGAACGTCTTTCACCTAGTCAAGCGCTCCAGGGAACGCCCGGTACAGGGACATAACTGAGCCTCGAGGAAGCCGTAGAGGGAAGCGGCCGGCAGAGGGGCTCACGGGACAAGGAGAGCTACGTGAAGCACCACGCGAAGGCATCGTCCGCGGGATTCAGCTCGGGCCGGGGCAGCCGCCTTGGCTCGCTCGGCCGTGGAGCCTTCGCCACCTGTGGTGTGTCTGGAGGCGCCGACGGGAGTGATGCGCCCTCGCATCGGCGTGGCGCCGTCGTATCCGTCGCCTCGGTGCTGGCCGTCCTCGCGCTTTTTGCCTTCGCTTCTGGTGCCTCAGCCGCCGGCCCCAGCCGCGACCACCTCTCCGCCTTCGGCTCCTTCAGCGGCACTAGCCCTCAGGCTCTGGCGGTCGACCAGCAGACCGGCGACGTCTACGCCGCCTCCCCGTCTGACAACAATGTCTACCGCTTCGACTCCGAAGGCAATCCCGCCAACTTCACCTGTGGCGGCTGCTCTGGCAACACGCTCTCGGGCTTTTCCATGGCTGCCGGTCCCGGCCGGGTAGAGATCGCCGTCGACAACTCCGGTGGCCCCACCGACGGCGACGTCTACGTCGCAGCCTCGGTCAGCGCCAAGGTCTATATCTACTCGCGCAGCGGCGAACTGCTCGGGACCCTGGAAGGCTCCGAAACCCCCGAAGGCGAATTCTTCAACACCTGCGGCGTCGCAGTCGATCAGTCAAACGGCGATCTCTACGTCGGCGACTACGGCAGCGGCATCTTCCGCTACACGCCCAGCGGCACGGCGCCCACCGACTCCGACTACGCGGGCGGCATCATCCCGGTCGGATTCGGCCAATTCGGCGCCTGCCAGGTGGCCGCCGACCACGGCCACGTCTACGCCGCCGACCTCGAACACCACAAGCCGGTGATGCGCTTCTCCGCATCCCAGTTCGTCCCTGGCGAACACCAAGTCGCGGGCACCGCGATCAGCTCCACCAATACCGCCAAGGCGCTCTCGCTCGATCCCGCCAACGGCGATCTCTACGTCGACGAAGGCAATCACATCGACGTCTACGGTCCCTACGGCGCCAAGCTCTACAGCTTCGGCTCGGCGGCCGAGTTCGGCTCCTCGGCCGGCATCGCGGTGCAGGCCGACGGCCAGGCCTACGTCGCCGATCCCGAAGCCCATCAGGTGGACGTCTACGGGGGGGTGCCCGTCGGCTCTCCGCCGCCGGGCGCCGTCACAAACGCGGCCAGCGCGGTCAGCATCGACGCCGCGACGCTGAACGGCTCCGTAAATCCGCACTCCACCGAAATAGCCGATTGCCACTTCGAGTACGTCGACGACGCGGGGTTCCAGGCGAACGGCTTCACCGGCGCCGCCACCGCCACGTGCGTCCCGAACCCGGGCGAGAGCGCCAATCCGGTCGCGGTCCATGCCGACGTTACCGGCCTCCAGACTGGCACCACCTACCACGTGCGCCTTGTCGTCAGCAGTGCCGGCGGCATGACGATCGCCGAACCGAAGGTCTTCACCACCGTGCCGATCGCCTTCACCGACACCGCCACGGGCACACTCCACCATACCGACGCCACCCTGAACGGACACTTCGATCCCCACGGCGACGCGATCACCAGCTGCCAGTTCGACTGGGGCACAACGACTGCATACGGGAACACGACCCCCTGTGCAGAGGACAGCTCATTCTCCGCACCGGCCCAAGTCTCGGCTTTCGTCAACGAGCTGGTAACCGGAGAAAAGATCCACTATCGGCTGCACCTGATGACCGCCGCTCACGGCGACGCCGTCGGTGCCGATCGCACCTTCACGCCGCAGCAGAGCACGCATTACGAGCTCACCGCCACCAGCGGCTCGGCCGGGTCCGGCGCGGACCAGCTCAGTCCCGGCGCCAGAGGGGTCGCCGTGGACCAGTCAAACGGAGACGTCTACGTCGCCGATACCGGCAACCGCCGCATAGACAAGTTCGACTCGGAAGGCAATTTCATCTCCGCCTGGGGCTGGGGTGTCGTCGCTTCCGGTCCCGACAAGCAGACCGGCGCCAACGACAGGCAGAGCATCACCCTCGAAAACGCCACCGGAGGCAGCTTCGCGCTCTCGCTCGAAGCTGCCGTCGGCCACGGCACCATCACCGGCGGCTCGCCCACGGTTACGAACCTCGTAACCGAAGGTGGTGAATTCGACATCGGCGAGCAGATCCAATATGGGCAGCAGTCCTACACGATCATCGGTGTGGATTCCGAAGAACTCACCCTCTCAGAAGATTTGCCGGGCAACGGAGTTCAATCGGTCACTCTCGCCGCGACCGCCACCACCGGCAACATCCCGTTCGACGCAACCGCCGCCGAAGTCCGGGCGGGGCTCGAAGGGCTCCCGACGATCGGTCCTGGCGACGTGCAGGTCAGCGGCTCGTCGGGCGGCCCGTGGACGGTGGAATTCGTCGGGGCTCGCGGACAGGTCAACGTTCCGCAATTGACGGCCGATATGAGCAACCTCGAGGGCGCCGGCCGGTTCGTCCAGGTGCAAACCGTTCAGCAGGGCGGTGCTTTCGAGGTTTGCAGCGTCGCCAACGGCGACGCGTGCCGAGCCGGAGACTTCTACTACGAAGTAGGAGCGGAACCAGCGGCGGCAGGGCAGTTGGGCGCCCCCGAATACCTCTCCGTCAACAATTCCGGGGGGGCATCACAGGGCGACGTCTACGTCAGCGACTCCAAGACTCGCACGGTTACCAAGTTCACTCCCTCCGGCGGTCTCGTTGTGTCCTGGGGCAGCGACGCGCAGGTCACCTCGGTGTCCAAGCCAGCCGGGATCACCGTCGATTCTACTGGGAACGTGCAAGTTATCGATAAAAACTCCGCTGGCCCCGACAATCTGCGTGTCTTCGATGGCGCCTCCGGTGCTCTGGTCAAAGTCGTCTCGAGGTTCGGCGAAGGCACTTCTGACCTCGCCATCGAGGCGGGCGGAACCTATCTGGAGCTCGGCGGCTTGGCGGTTCGTCGCTTCGACCCCAGCTTGCCGACCACCGCAACCGGGAACTACTTCTATGTCAGCAGACTTTCATCGACGCTCATGGCCTCCGTCAACGACCTGGCCATCGATCCAAGTACCGGTGATCTCTACACGGTCGCCGGCGAAGGCCCCCACGGCTTGGGCTACCTGCCATCGCAATTTCGCCGTTACCGATTCGACGCCGAGGGGAATGTGGTTCAGCCCGACGGGTCGGTTTGCACGCCGCAGACAGATATCGCTTTTGGCGGTGAAAAGCAGGGCACCGAGGGCTGCGACGAAACGGCAGCCTTCGGGGTCGGAGACCTGACCGACGCCCACGGCATTGCGATTTACGCCGCCTCTCGAAAGTTCTACACGACCGACTCAGGCCAGCTCAAGATCTTCACCGCCTTCGCGACGACACCGCCCACGGTCACCATCGAAGCACCGAGCCCCCTGACAGGCACCACGGCGACCTTCAACGCCAAGGTGGACCCGGAGGACCACGAAGTCACGGGCTGCCACTTCTCCTACGTTGCCGACGCCGAATTCAAAGCAAGCGGCTATTCGAACGCAAGCGAAGCTCCCTGCTCGCCGGGCCCCGGTTCGGGCTCGGGCGACGTGGCGGTCTCAGGGGAAGCATCGGGCCTGGAACCGGCGACCGTCTACCACTTCCGCATCGCGGCCGAAAACGCCACGGCCCACAGCACCGTCGCCAGCGCTGACCGCACCTTCATCACGCGCGGCCCGATCGTCGCCAACACCCACGCCAACCCAGTCAGGGCCACAGAGGCGACGCTCGACGCGGCGGTCAATCCTCAGGGTGACCCCACCACCTACCACTTCCAATATGGCCCGACCTCCTCATACGGCTCGAGCACCGAAGAGGGAGCCCCGATCGGCGGCGGCTCCGCGCGCAGCGTCTCCCAGCAGATCGACGGCCTCGCCCCGGGAACGACCTACCATTTCCGCATCGTCGCCAAGAACTCCTACGCGACGATCGAGGGCCCGGACGTCAGCTTCACCACCGCGGGCGCCGTCGATAGCTGTACAAATGCCGCGCTGCGCACGGGCTTCGGTTTCAACCTGCCCGACTGCCGCGCCTACGAGCAGGCATCCCAGATCGACAAGGGCGGTTCCAGCGCCGGCACGAGCAATAACATCACGATGGTCGCCGAAGACGGCAACGGCGTCACCTACGGAACCACCGCCGGGTTCCCAACCCCCAGCGGTACCGGTGAGGTCGCGCCGGTCGTCGCCCGCCGCGACGCTTCGGGTTGGCATACCAACGGGCTCGCGCCCGCAAGCGACGAAGCGAGCATCAAGATCATCTCGGGGCTCGACCCCAACCTCCTCACCTCGCAGAGCACCGTGGAAGGAGCCTTCGAGATCGGCGACACGGGAGAGGGCACCTGGACCTGTCCCTTCTCCGGCCCGCCCGGTCTCTCGCCCACGATCCCCTCCTATGCCGTCGATCCGTCTCACTTCCTGATCGGCTCGAGCTCGGCCCTCACCTCCGACGCACTCGAAGGCAAGGAAAATCTCTACGAGTACGACCACGGCTCCCTCAGCCTTGCCGACCGGGTGCCGGCTTTCCCGGCGACCTCTTGCGACGATCAGGGTGGGTCGGCCTGCGTGGCGGCGCCCGGAGGCGCGGCCAATGGAGCCGAGATCTCCGGCGACGGCTCGCGCGTAGTCTTCGCCGAAGCTGGAAGCGGCCGCATCTACCTGCGCGAAGGCGGGAGGACGATCCAGGTGAACGTCTCCCAGGCCGCCGGCACCGACCCCAATGGCCACAAGCCCGCAGTCCTGTGGACGGTCAGCGCCGAGGCCTCGACCGTGTTCTTCACCAGTTGCGAGAAGCTCACCGACGACTCGACTGCGGTCTCGACCGTGGGTGACTCGTGTACCGAAATGGCCGGCAGCCCTCAGCACAGGGTGCAGGGTTCCGACCTCTACTCCTACGACGCCGGCACCGGCCAGCTCACCGATCTGACGGTCGACGACTACGCCGACCCGCTCGGCGCCGACGTGCGACAGGTTCTGGCATCCAGCCCTGACGGTTCCTACGTCTACTTCGCCGCTCAGGGCAGGCTTGCCCCAGATGCATCTGCGGGGGCCTGCTCCGCCAGCTGCGAGCTCTACATGGTCCACGACGGTGGCGCCCCGATCGCCGTCGCCGGGCTCTCGCTGAGTAATGAAACCTTCGGAGCAAATTCGAGCATCGCCAGCGACGGCACTCTTGCCTTCACGAGTCACAACCAACTCACCTCCTACGAAAACGAAGGCAAGGCCGAGATCTACCGCTACCACCCAGGTGATCCTGCCGTCACCTGCGTCTCCTGTGACCCGAGCGGCGTTACGCCTGTCGGGTCGGCGAGCACCGATGGAGGCCTTCCGGCAGTCAATATCATCGGGGCAATCCAAACGCCCCATCCCCGCCGCGTGATCTCGTCCGACGGCAGGCGCGTCTTCTTCGAAACGCCCGACGCGCTCGTCCCGGCTGACACCAACGGCGACGCCGGCTGTCCGCTGACTCCAGGGGGCCTGGCCTGCACGGACGTCTATGAGTGGGAGGCAGACGGCGCCGGCTCCTGCGATTCAGCTGCCGAAAACGGCGGCTGCCTATACCTGATCTCCAGCGGAACAAGCGATCATCACTCCTACCTGGCCGGTGCCTCGGCTTCGGGCAGTGACGTCTTCATCGACACGCAGGATCGTCTCGTTGCCCAGGACGAAGACGGCCTCTACGATGTCTACGACGCCCGGGTCGGGGGTGGCATCGCCTCTCAACAGCAGACTTCGCCGCCACCCTGCGGCGGCGCCGAGCAGTGCCACGGTCCCCTCACCAGCTCGCCGGCTGCGCCGGGCGCCGGCACCGCCGCCTTCCAGGGCCCGGGCAACTCGAAGCCGGCTGCGAAGAAGAAGCCGCACAAGAAGCACCGCCACCGCAGGAAGCGGCACCGCAAGCACGCCAAGCACTCGCACCGCCGAGCCAACAGCGACCGAGGAGGTTCCAAGTGATCCGCCGTTCCCGAAACCTCCTGACAGCGCTCGTCCTCATCATGGTGCTCGCCGCGATCGTGGCCGGCCCGGCCCAGGCGGCGCTGGCCGGACCAGCCTGGCGGGTCGAAGGCCATGTCTCACCCTCGCACCTCGTCCCGGGCGACGAAGTCGGCCACGACATCTACACGATCCACGCGGTCAACATGGGCAACGCCAATACCGACGGCAGCACGATCACCATCACCGACGAACTGCCGCCCGGCTTCTCGGTCTTGACGGGGGAAAACTTCACCTGCTCATCCAGCGGTGGCGAATTCACCGACTGCCTCCTGCACTATGGAATTGCGACCGACGGCGACATTGGAACCAGCGAAGAAGACTGCACCCTCGGCTCAACGGTGGTCTGCACACTTGATCGCACCCTCGTCCCAGGTGAGCGCCTCACCGTGCGCCTTCCGGTAACCGCGCCGGCATCGGGACCGTCCACAGTGACCAATCACGTCACGGTCTCCGGCGGCGGAGCCGCTCCGGCCTCCTTCACGGAAGAAATTCCTTTCGACTCCGAACCGGCTCACTTCGGCTTCCAACGCGCCGAAGCCTCGCTCAGCACTCCCGACGGCAGCGCCTCTACCCAGGCTGGATCGCACCCGTACAACTTCCGCTTCGGTTTTGCCCTCAACACATCTATTCACCGCGTTGGCATCGAAGGCGTCGAACCCGCCGAGAACCCCAAGGACATCGGCGTCGAGCTGCCGCCGGGCCTCGTCATCAATCCGACCGCGACGCCGCGCTGCACCGAGGCACAGCTGGAGACGGTGCGCACCTTCGGTGACAACGAATGCCCGAACGCCTCGGCGATTGGAACGTCCCAGTACGGGGTCACCGCCTTCGGCTTCCCGGCCGATGCGATCACCACGCCTCTCTACAGCCTGGTCCCGGTGCCTGACGCACCCGCTCAGTTCGCCTTTCAGGCGACCTTCGCCGGTCTCGATATCCATATCACCGGGAACGTCGACCCCGCCCGCGGCTACGCGCTGCGGGCCGACTCGCGCAGTATCACCCAGTTCGGAGGGGTCGAGTCGCTGACGGTCGACTACCGCGGCGATCCCTCCGACCCGGCCTTCAACTTCATCCGCGGCATCTGTGCGCTGACCTCCAAGTCGTACTACGGGGGGGATACCTGCCCCGTCCCACCCTCCGAAACCCCTCTCCTGACCATGCCCAGCGCCTGCTCGCCGGGCCTTGGCTTCGGCATGGAGGCCGACTCCTGGCAAAACGAAGACCCGGGCGGGCCGGTCGGCTTCTCAACCGCGGTCACCGACAGCGAAGCCAACCCGACCCCGGTGACGGGCTGCGAAGCGCTCGAATTCGAACCGACGCTGAAAGCGAGGCCGACGACCAACGTCGCCGATTCGCCCTCGGGGCTTGAAGTAGACCTCCACATCCCTCAGACCAACAACCTGAACACGACCGCGACTGCGAACCTGCGCAAAGCCGTGGTGGCGCTGCCCGAAGGGATCAGCTTGAACCCTTCGGCGGCCAACGGCTTGCAGGGATGCTCGGCCGCGCAGATCGGCCTGGTCAGCGCTAGCGGTCAGACCCCGATCCGCTTTGACGGCGAAGAGCCCGACTGTCCCAACGGGGCGAAGCTCGGCACGGTCGAGGTCGACACGCCGCTGCTCGAAGACCCCGCCTTCGGCTCGGTCTACCTGGCAAAGCCCTATGAAAACCCCTTCGGCAGCCTGCTGGCGATCTATCTGACCGTCAAAGGCGACGGTGCCCTGATCAAGCTCGCCGGCCACGTCGAAACCGATCCCAACACCGGCCAGCTGACCACGACCTTCGACGAAAACCCCCAGCTGCCCTTCGAAGACTTCAAGCTCGACTTCTTCGGCGGCTCCAGAGGCGCGCTTCG
>CAZQET010000100.1:0-5434 GCA_964591825.1 uncultured Conexibacteraceae bacterium | reverse complement strand
GGGGCAGGCGACCTGGTCGTGCTCGAGCCCGAGGACGCGCGCGAGGCGATTGCAAAAGAGGTCGGCGGCTGACGCGTCTGCTCTGACACGTCTTATGGACGTGTAGCAGCAGACGCGTGGAGCAGATCACGGTGGAGACGGCTCCGGGGCACGCCGAGATCTTGAGGCTCGTGGCGCCCAACCCGGGACCGATGACGCTGGCTGGGACCAATACCTACCTCTACGGCTCCGAGCCCTGTGCGGTGATCGATCCGGGTCCCGACGTCGAGCGTCACCTCCAAGCCGTGCTTGCAGCGGCAAACGAGCGCGGCGGCATCGGCCTTGTCCTGCTCACCCACAGCCACGGCGACCACGCCGACGGGGCGGATCGGCTTGGCTCCGAAGTGGTTCTGCTGGAGGGCGGAGAGGAGCGTGGCGGCCTGCGTGCGATCGCTACGCCCGGCCATGCCCCGGACCACATCTGCCTGATGACTGACGACGGCGTCTGCTTCAGCGGCGATCTCGTGCTCGGCGAAGGCTCGACCTTCGTGCCGCCGGACGGCGGCTCGCTCACCGCCTACATGGACTCGCTGCGCCGCATGCAGGCCGAGACGATCGAGCTGATCTGTCCCGGCCATGGGCCCTGGATCGCCGATCCCAGGGCAAAGCTGGCCGAGTACGTCGAGCACCGCGAGATGCGTGAGCGTCGCCTGCTCGCTGCCCTCGAGCGCGGCGAGCGCTCCCGCGCCGCCCTCTTGGCCGACGCCTGGTCCGACGTTCCCGCTGAGATGCGCGCCGCCGCCGGGCTGGTCATGCAGGCCCACCTCGACAAGCTCGCTGCCGAAGGTCGCCTACCGGTCGATCTCGCCGACTGACTCGTTCGTCATCCAGAGCCGCGTGGGGCGAGGGGATGCGCACAGGGAGGGGAGGGTTGGCTGGGTGGCCAGTACGCTTGGGCGATGGCGCGCAGGGGGGCAGTGCAAGCGGGACTTCTGGCGGGGGTCGCCACCACCGGGGTGGCGGCGACGGCGACTGCCGCCGCCTGGCACTGGCTGGCGCGACGGCCGCTGCCGAAGACGAAGGGCAAGATCGAGCTGGAGGGGCTCGAGGGTCGGATACAGGTTCGCCGGGACCGTTGGGGCGTCCCCCACGTCGAGGCGGGGAGCTTCGCCGACGTTTGGTTCGGGCAGGGTTTCTGCCACGCCCAGGAACGGCTCTTTCAGATGGACTTCTACCGGCGGGTGGTCTGCGGCCGGATCTCCGAGTTCGCCGGCGAGGAGGGACTCCCCGTCGATCGCTTGATGAGGACCCTTGGCATCAGGCGGGCTGCCGAGCGCGAGGCGAAGGCGCTAGATCCGAAACTGCGGACCGAGGTGCTCGACCCCTTCTGTCGCGGCGTCAACGCCGCCGCGGCGAGCGCCAGAGCGCTGCCGCTGGAGATGCGGCTGCTGCGCTTTGACTGGGAGCCATGGAGGCCCGTCGACATCCTCAGCCTCGGCAAGCTGCTCGCCTTCGGCCTCTCGACCAACTGGGAGAAGGAGCTGCTGCGCGCCGACATGGCGCGGGCTCTCGGCCCCGAGCTCGCCGCTCGCCTCGACCCGACCTATCCGGCGGGAAATCCGGTGGTCACCCAGGAGGCCTGGTCGGGCGACGCGCTGGCGATGGTCGAGCAGCTCGACGCGGTGCGGCGCTCGATCGGGCTTGCCGCCGAGGCGAGCGGCTCCAACAACTGGGCCGTCTCGGGGCGACTCAGCGCCAGCGGCTCCCCGCTGATCGCCGGCGACCCGCATTTGCCCCCGAGCATGCCCGGCATCTGGTTCCAGGTCGGGCTCACGCTCGGCGACCGCTTCGCGCGCGGCGCCTCCCCGCCGGGCCTGCCCGGCGTCTTCATGGGCCAGAGCAACGACGTCTGCTGGACCTTCACCAACGTGATGGCCGACGTGCAGGATCTCTTCGTCGAGAGGATCGAGGGGGACCGCTACCTCTTCGAAGGCGAGTGGCGTCCACTCGAGATCGTGCGTGAGGAGATCGCGGTCAAGGGCCGCAGCGATCCGGAGGTTCTCGCCGTCCGCACCACGCATCACGGGCCGATCGTCAACGCTGCACTCGGCGCCGACGAGAGCGAGCCGCTCGCCCTGCGCTGGCAGACGCTCGACGAACCGACCACCTTCCGCGGCGCCTACGACGTCCTCGACATCTCCTCCGGCCCCGAGCTGGTGGCGATGCTGGCCGGCCACAGCTCGCCCGCCTCCAACCTCATCTGGGCGGACCGCCATGGATCGATCGGCTACAAGCTGATCGGCCGCCTGCCGCTGCGCCGGGGCGGCTGTCCCGACCTGCCCAAGCCGGGCTGGACGGGCGAGTACGAGTGGGAGGGGACGATCCCCTACGAGGAGCTGCCCGAGGTCACCGACCCGGAGTCGGGCTTCCTCGTCACCGCCAACAACCGCATCGTCGGCGACGACTACCCCCACCACATCACCAGCGAGTGGCTCGACGGCTTCCGCGCCAAGCGGATCGAGCAGCTGCTGCGGGCGAGCGACGAGCACACGATCGAGGGCTTCGAGGCGATGCAGTCCGACAACCTCTCGTTGCCGGGGCTCGAGGCGGCGCGCCGGCTGGGCCGCCTGAAGCCGGGCGGTCAGCGCGAGATCAGCGCAATCGAGCGGCTGCTGAGCTGGGACGGCCGGCTTGGCCCCGACTCGATCGCCGCGACGATCTACCAGGCTTTCCTGCTGCGCCTCGCCCGCGAGGTCGCCCGCGCCGCGATCGGCGACCGCGACCTCTGCGAGCGCTGGCTCGACCGCGCCGACAACGGCTTCACGCCCCACGTCACCTCGCCCTGGCGCTGGCATTCGCACCTGATGGGCCTCTGGGAGGAGGGCGACGAGGTGCTGATCGGACGACCCTGGGACGAGCTCGCGCTCGAGGCGCTGAGCGGCGCGCTCGACGACCTCACGGACCGCTTCGGCCCCGACCCCGAGGGGTGGCGCTGGGGCCAGGTTCACGAGATGGAGTTCCCACACCCGCTGGGAGAGGCCAACCCGCTGCTGCGCCGGTTGCTCAACCGCAGCCTCCGGGCCGGCGGTGCCCAGGAGACGGTCAGTCAGATCGCCTACGACCCCAACGACCCCTATAGAGCCGTTTGGGCGCCGAGCTGGCGCATGGTCGCCGCACCGGCAGCGCCCGAGCGCTCGCGCTGGCAGATGTTCACTGGCCAGTCCGGCCACCCCGCCAGCCGCCACTACGACGACCTTCAGGAGGATTGGCTGCACGGCCGCACCCAGCCAATGGCCGGCGAAGGCCCCTGGCGCGAGCTCGATCTCGTGCCTGCTTAAGCCGAACTGCATCAAATTCTCAGTCTCCTAGGCTCAAAATTTGATGCAGTTCGTGGGAGGGGGCGACCGAAACGATCGGGGCCTGCGATGGTTGGGACGGGTATGCGCCTGCTCCGTCCAGCACTGGCGTGCGTCCTGCTGCTTGCGCTCGCCGCCCCCGCTGCGTCCGCGCGGAACGTCCACTTCGCCGGCCGCGCGATCGCCGTGCCCTCGGGCTGGCCCGTCTACCGGCTCGCTCAGCACCCGCGCATGTGCGTGCGCCTCGACAGGGCCGCCGTCTATCTCGGGACGCCCGGTGCCAACCAGCGCTGTCCCTCGAGCGCGATCGGGCGCCGGCGGGCGATCCTGATCGAACCACCAGGCGGGCGCAGCCAGGCGCGAGCGAGCGGACTCTCCGCACCGGCTCCCAGCCCGGTCTCAGGCGGATCCGAGCAGTACACTGGCCTCGGCTTCGACGCCTGCGCGGCGCCCTCGGCGCGAACGATGCGCGCCTGGGCCTCCTCGCCGTACCGGGCCGTCGGCGTCTACATCGGCGGCGCCAACCGCGCCTGCTCGCAGCCGAACCTGACGGCGGAATGGGTCGGAGAACAGGTCGGCGCCGGCTGGAGTCTGATCCCGACCTACGTCGGCCTGCAGGCGCCGACCAGCAGCTGCAGCAGCTGCGCCAAGCTCAGCGTGAGCAGTGGCCGTGCCGCCTTGCAGGGAACCGAAGCCGCCGAAGACGCGGTCGAAGACGCGGCCGCGGTCGGCATCGGGTCGGGCAGCCCGATCTACTTCGACATGGAGGCCTATACCCGCACGACCAGCGCCACCGCGGCCACGCTCAGCTTCATCTCCGCCTGGACGGAACAGCTGCACGCCCAGGGCTACGTCTCCGGTGTCTACAGCTCGAGCTCATCGGGCATCGCCGACCTCGGTCGCGCGATCGGCAGTGAATACGTCCTTCCCGACGACGTCTGGACCGCCAACTGGAATGGCGCCGAGAACGTCGCCGATCCCTACCTGCCCGCGACCGCCTGGGCCTCGCACGACCGCATCCACCAGTATCGCGGTGGCCACAACGAGACCTACGGCCTGATGACGATCAACATCGACGGCGACTACGTCGAAGGGGCGACGGTCGGCAGCGCGGTTGCCGGCGAGCACCCGGCGTTGCCACCGCTGACCGTGGCACACGTCACTCCCGAAGGCCGGACTGTGCGCGTCTGGGTGCGCTGCGGCTGGCCCGAAGGCGAAGAATGCCCCGGCCGGATAGTGCTCCGCACCAACGCCCGCCTGCCGTTGCGTGCGCCGCGCGGCGCCGGCGATGTCGGGGAAAAGGTCGTGCGGCTCTCGGTCGGCAAGCACCTCTTTCACCTGACCGGCGGCAGGGCTCACTCCTTCCGCGTCGCGCTTGACGCCCGTGGCCGGGCGCTGTTCGAACGGCGCGGCTTTCTCAGGACGCAGATGCTGGTCGCGATCCCCGGCGCGCGCAAGACGCGCGCCCTGCGCCTCAGCCGCTCTGGCTAGTCGCAGCTGTCCACTCCTCGCTGGAGCCGGCGAAGTTCCGCACCAGCTCGACGATCGGCGCCGGCGCCTTGTCCGGCGAGCCGGCGTCGAAGGGGGGGTCGGGGTCGTACTCGAGCCCCAGCTGCACCGCTTGGGCGACCTCCGGCCCGGCCTCCCGAGCGACCAGGTGAAGCGCCATGTCGAGGCCGGCGGTGACGCCCGCCGCGGTGATCGTCTTGCCGTCCTCGACGTAGCGACCGCCGACGGCCTCGGCGCCGTACTCGGCCAGGCGGTCGAGGAAGAGCCAGTTGCTCGTCGCCCGCTTGCCCTTGAGCAGACCCGCGGCGCCGAGCACCAGCGAGCCGGTGCAGACCGAGGTGGTCCAACGCGTGCGGGCGTCGAGCTCGCGCAGCCAGGTAAGCACCCGCTCGTCGCCGAGCAGCGGGCGGTTGCCCGCGCCGCCGGGGACGAGCACGATGTCGGTCGCCTCGACCTCCGCAAGGGAGCGGTCGGCGATCATCCCGAGCCCGCCTTCGGCCCGCACCTCGCCCTTCTCCTTGGCGACGAACTCGACGCTCCATTCCGGCACGTTGCGCATCACTTCGTAGGGCCCGACCGCGTCCTGGGCG
>CAZQET010000099.1:0-2943 GCA_964591825.1 uncultured Conexibacteraceae bacterium | reverse complement strand
GGACCCCCAAGACACACTTCGGCGGGGGAGCGTCGGGGCTGGCTCTCGGATGGTCTCGGCCCGCCTCGTGTTGAGTGTCCTGGGGGACCCTCCGGACGCCCCACCTACCGCCGAGACGCTCTGCTGGACTGAGTTGTCCGTGCGCTTGAGGATCAGCTGCGGGTAGAGGGCCAGTCCCAAGATGCAGAGCACCAAGGGGGCAAGGACGATGCCGTCGCGCAGGCCGATCTCACGCGAGAAGAGCCCCTCTGGCTTGCGGTTGTGCATCGTTCGCTGGTAGAGGCGCAGCGCGTAGTAGGCGCTCATCGCCACGCCGCTGATCGCGACGATCGCGAAGACGATCTTCGCGTCGAAGAGGCCGTTGAGGATGTAGAACTCGCCGATGAAGTTGGCGGAGCCGGGCATTGCCAGGGTCGCCAGGGTGACAATGAGGAAGAGGGCGGCCAGGACCGGTGCCTTGATCGCCATGCCGCCCATCTCGCGCAGGTCTTCGGTGCCGGTCCGCTCGAGCAGGATCGCGACGATGACGAAGAGCGGCGCGACAACGAGGCCGTGGTTGACCATCTGCAGGATCGCGCCGTCGGAGCCGTCGGCGCGCAGGGCGAAGATGCCGGCGGTGATGAAGCCGAGCTGGGCGACCGAGGAGTAGCCGGCGATCAGCCTGACGTTGGTCTGGGTGAAGGCCATCACCGAGCCGTAGAGGATCGAGGCCAGCGCGATCACCAGGATCACCTCCTGGAATTCGACCGTCGCTGCCGGGAAGAGCGGTAGCACGACCCGCAGGAAGCCATAGGCGCCGACCTTGGCGAGCACGCCGGAGAAGACCGCCAGCGCCGGCAGCGGCGCGGCGCGATAGGCGTCGGGCATCCAGCCGTGCAGGAGGAAGGCCGGCATCTTGACCAGGAAGGCGGCGGCGAAGAACCAGAAGATCCAGCGCTGGCTGCCCTCGCTGACCGGGTGCTTGGCCAGTTCGGCGATCGAGAAGGTGAGGTGGCCGCCGTTCTGGGCCGAGATGATCGCCGTGGCGATCGCCGCGACCAGCATCAGCAGCGAGCCGATCAGCGTGTAGACGATCATCTTCAGCGTTGCCGCCGAGGCCGTGACGCCGTCCTCGCGATCCGTCCCCCAGGCGCCGAAGAGGAAGTAGAACGGGACCAGCATCAGGTCGAAGAAGAGGACGAAGAGCAGCAGGTCCTGGGCGAGGAAGGAGCCCAGGGTGGCGGTCTCGCCGAGCAGCATCATCAGGAAGAAGAGGTGCGGCCGCTCCTGCTCGCGGAAGGCGGCGAAGGTGGTCCCGCCCATCCAGAGCACGGCGGTGAGCAGGACGAGGAAGACGTTGAGCCCGTCGACGCCGAGGCTGTAGTCGACGCCGAGGCCGGGGATCCAGTTGACGTCGACGGTGTCCTGCAGGCCGGCGCTCGAGTTGAAGCCGAGCACCATCGCGATCGCCAGGCCGAGCGTCACCGCCGTGCCCAGCACCGCCCACCAGCCGGCGTTGCGACGTGGCAGGAAGAGGCCGATCAGGCCGAAGGCGAGCGGTGTCCAGAGCAGTACATTGATCATGAGGACGAGAGCAGGAAGTAGAGGGCGAGGCCGGCGAAGCCGACGATCAGGAGCAGCGCATAGCTGCGCACGAAGCCGCTCTGCACGACGCGGACGAGGCGGCCGCTGCCGCCGACGATGTCCTCGGTGCCGCTGACGAGGCCGTCGACAACGAGCCGCTCGAAGGTGCGGTTGGCGAAGCGACCGATTGCCAGCGCCGGGCGGACGACGAGGAGGTCGATCGCCTCGTCGAAGTACCACTTGTTGTAGAGGAAGGTGTGCACGGCGGCGAAGCGCTTCTGCAGCGCGGCCGGGGTCTCCGGCCGCGCCACGTAGAGGAAGTGGGCGATGCCGATCCCGGCCAGCGAGATCGCCGCGCCGATCGCCAGCCCGAGCCAGGAGGCCGCCACCGAGGGGTGAATCGCCGCCAGCGGCGAGTCGGCGAAGACCGGGTCGAGGAACTTGGTCACCGCGTCGTCGACGCCGGGGACCTGGACCAGTCCGGCGAAGAGGGCGCCGAAGGCGAGCACGGCCATCGCGATCCGCATCGGCGCCGATTGCTCGGCGATGTGGTGCTCAGCGCCGGGGAAGCCGACCTCGGTGTCCTCCTCTTCACCTGTAGCGGGATTGAAGGGGTGGGCATGGTGGACGTGGCCGCTGTCGATCAGCTCCTGGGCCTCGGGGCACGGCTTGCCCGGCAGCACGCGGAAGATCAGGCGGAAGGTGTAGATCGCGGTCAGCAGGGCGCCGAAGTAGCCGAGCACGGTGAAGATCAGGTACATGCCGCCGCGGGCTGAGGCGTAGGCGAGGATCTCGTCCTTGGAGAAGAAGCCGGAGGTGAAGGGGAAGGCGGCGAGAGCGAGACCGCCGCAGAGCATCGTGATCGAGGTGAAGCGCATCGCCCTGCCGAAGCCGCTCATCCTGTCGATGTTCTGCTCGTTGGCCATCGCGGCGATGATCGAGCCGGCCGCCATGAAGAGCAGCGCCTTGAAGAAAGCGTGGGTCATCAGGTGGAACATGCCGGCGCTGTAGGCGCCAATCGAGACGCCGACGACCATGTAGCCGATCTGGCTCATCGTCGAGTAGGCGATCGCCCGCTTCAGGTCGGTCATCACCAGGGCGATCGTTGCCGCCACCAGCAGCGTCGCCAGGCCGACGAAGGCGGCGATGTCGGCGGCGGTGGGGGCGAGGACGAAGAGGACGTGGGTGCGGGCGATCAGGTAGACGCCGGCGGTGACCATCGTCGCCGCGTGGATCAGCGCGGAGACCGGGGTCGGGCCCTCCATCGCGTCGGGCAGCCAGGTGTGGAGCGGAAGCTGCGCCGACTTGGCGAAGGCGCCGAGCAGCAGGAGCAGGCAGATCGCCGTCACCGTCCACTCGTTTGTGTGGAAGACCTGCGGC
>CAZQET010000098.1:0-9524 GCA_964591825.1 uncultured Conexibacteraceae bacterium | reverse complement strand
AGGGGGGGCCCCGGCTGCGCGCACCGGGGCCGCCCGCTCTTCTTTGGCGAGGCTCCGAGTCGGGATCTTCCCGCTCGGCGGCCTGCTATAGCCGCTCTATTTCAACCACCAGGTCAGGCCCGCTTCTTTACCGGTGAGTTTGACTTCTTCTTTACCCCCTTCAAGGAAAGCTTTTTCTTTACCCAGGGTCAATCCGACTTTCAGAGTTTTTTCTTCTTTTTCCGAGACGGGTTCGAATGTATGGGTTACCAGTTTTTCTAAGATGTCCGGCGCCTTGAACGCGGTGGTGCCGGTCAGTTTTAATTCCGACGGAAGGGCGCATTCTTCGTCGAAATAGAGCGTCGCAATGGGTTCTTTGCTGGTTTCTGAAACGAGATAGTGTTTGCCTTCGCTTTCCGCGAAAATCCCTAAGCTCTTTTCGATCCAGTGACCGGCATTCACACGATTATTTGAGTCATTGAGGGTCTCGTAGGGCAGGCAGTTTGGCATCCCGACCGTGACGCAGCCGTTGTATAAACGGGTTGTATGAATGATGTTGTCGGTTAAAATTAAGTGTTCGACAGTGCCGCCGTTTGTACAGCTGATCTGAATTCCAGCGGGGTTGCGGAGCACCCGCGTGCCGAGGATGATGCCGTCAAGCGTCCTGTGGGCCGGCGGCTGACCTTCGACCACGATTTCAGCTCGCGCCGCCCCCGTTCCCATGGCCATAATGCCGAGTGCCGCGAGCAGCGCCGCCCCGAGGGCGCGCGACGACTTTATTTGAGCCACCATGTCAAGCCTTTGAGTTCGCCGGTGAGTGTGACTTCATCTTTGCCTTCTTCGATGGTGGCTTTTTCTTTGCCGAGCAACAGCCCCACTTTCAGCGCTTTTTCCTCTTCTTCGGAGATGGGTTCGAATATGTGAGTTACCCGTTTTTCTAAGATGTCAGGCGCTCTGAGTGCCGTGGTGCCGGTCAGTTTTAATTCCGACGGAAGGGCGCATTCTTCGTCGAAGTAGAGCGTCGCGACAGGTTCTTTGCTTTCTTCGGAAACGAGATAGTGTTTGCCTTCGCTTTCCGCGAAAATCGATAAGCTTTTCTCCACGAAGAAACCCGCATTGACACGGTTCATTGCGTCATTGAGGTTCTCGTAAACCGGACAATTCGGTGACGGCGCGACCGAAGAGCATTCGTAGAATAAGTGGGTCGTATGGACGATGTTGTTGGTTAAAACTAATGCGTTGAAGGTGCTGCCGTCTCCGCATAAGATCCGAACTCCTGCCGGAGTGCGAATGCTCGACATACCGAAGGTAATGCCGACCAATGTGCGGTGCCCGGGGGGTTGACCTTCAACTACGATTTCTGCCTGTGCTGCACTCGACCCTACAGCCATCATGCCGATGGCTGCGAGCAGCGCCACGCCAAGGGCACGCGTCAAACGCGTTCCATCCATGATTCAACTCACTCTCACTAGTGGTTACGGTTTATCCGGGTCTAGCCGGACAGCGCTGTCCTACCACAGGTGAGCATCGAGATCAACCTCAGTGATGGCGAGGGGTTCGGGGCCGGAGCTCGCATTCGTGCTGGCGGCCCACGCCGGGGAGGCCGTCACAGACATCTGGGCCGGCGCCGCCGTAGAGCTGGTCGGCGCCGGGGCCGCCGTAGAGGCGGTCGCGGCCGCCTTCGCCGTGGCAGCCGTCGCTGCCGGCGCCCATCAGGCAGACGTCGTCGCCGGGGCCTCCCCAGCAGCCGTCGCTGCCATCGCCCATGCGGCAGAAGTCGTTGCCGCCGCCGCCGACGCAGTCGGTGTTGACGTTGGCCGAGATGCAAATGTCGTTGCCGCCGCCGCCGACGCAGCGATTGCGCGGCGTCCCTTCCGGATAGCAGGTGTCGGGCTCGCCGTTGCCGATCAGCTTGTCCGAGCCGCCCCCGAGGTGGGCGGTGAGCGGCACGGGCAGCCGCTGCAGCACTTCCACCTTGTCGCCGGACGGTCCGGTCACCACTTCGATCCCGCCCACCCCTGCCAGCGAGCAGCGCGCGGCATGGTCGCGGGTGTGGTGGCAGCCTTCGCTCAGTCCCGCGATCGGTCCGCTCACCACCAGCGCGCCGCCTTCGGGGCTGAGCCGCAGGTGCGTCCCGGACGGCGGGCCCTGGATCACGACCCGGCCCTCGGGGGTCGCATTCGCGGCGGCGATCAGGGAGAGCAGCGCCGCGACGGCGAGGCCTGCCAGCGCCCGTCGCAAGAGCTCAGGCGCGCAGCTGCGCGAGCGCCTGCTCGCGGCTGGCGTGAGTCGGGATCGCCTCCTCGATACCGGTGATGTCCAGCACCCGTTCGACCTGGTCGCTGACTCCGCAGAGGGCGAGGCCGTCCTGGCCGTCGAGGGTCTGCCAGGTATGGACGATCAGGGCGATCCCGGTCGAGTCGATGAATTCGCAGCGGCCGAGATCGAGCAGCAGCGGGACCTCGCCGGCGGCAACGGGCTCCTCGAGCTCGCGCTCGAGCACAGGCGCGGTGTTCATGTCCAGCTCCCCCTCAACTGAGACCACGAACACCCCGTCCTGCCGATCACTTCGCACTTTGAACGGCACGGGGCTCAACGCGAAGATGGTACTTCACGGGCGCCCCGAGGACGGTGTTGCGAGGTTTCCAGCGCGCTCAGCGCCCAGGCCTCGCGCACGACGGGGCGGTAGCGATGCCGTTTGAAGCAGCCGTCGCGCTCGACCTCGACCAGCTCGATCGCGCCGCAATCGGCGAGCTTCCGCACGTGGTGGCTGACCGCGCTCAGCTTCTCGCCGAGCCTCGCCGCCAGCTGCGCCGGCGTGGTCTCGCCATCGCCGTCGAGCATCGCGCGCAGGATGCGTCGCCGCAGCGGATGGCCGAGCGCGGTGAAGAGGTCGCGTTCGCTCTTCCGTCTCCCCGCCACGGCGGCGAGAAGCATATCGGCTATCAGACAAAAGAATGCAGTAGCCGAACCTCAGGCGTCCTCGCGCACGCCACCCATTTCGGTGAAGACCGCCGTTGGGCCGCCGTCGGCGCGCTGCTCATCGGCGATCACGTGCGAAACGGCGTTGATCAGCGCCAGGTGGGTGAAGGCCTGGGGGAAGTTGCCGAGGTGACGGCCGCTCTCGGGCTCGAGCTCCTCGGCGAAGAGGTCGAGCCAGCCGGCCGAGGCGAGCAAGCGTTCGCAGAGCGCCCGCGCCCGCGCTCGCTCACCGATCTCCGAGAGCGCCGAGACCAGCCAGAAGGAGCAGATCAGGAAGGTGCCCTCCTCGCCACGCAGGCCGTCGTCGGTCTCCTCGACCTTGTAGCGGAGGACGAGGCCGTGCTGGGTCAGCCCGCGGGCGATCGCCTCGACCGTCGCCCGCACCCGCTCGTCGTCGGGCGGCAGGAAGCGCAACAGGGGGATCAGCAGGGTGGAGGCGTCGAGCGCGTCGGTCTCGTAGTACTGGCGAAAGACGCCGTCGCGCACGCCGCGCGCGAGGATCTCCTCGCGCATCCGCTCCGCGGTCGCCTCCCACTCCGCAGCGATCTCCTCGAGCCCGCCCAGGCGCGCCAGCCGCGCCCCGCGGTCGACCGCGACCCAGATCATCAGCTTCGAGGAGACGTAGTGCTGGGGCTCCCCACGCGACTCCCAGATCCCCTGGTCGGGGTGCTCCCAGGCGGCGATCGCCGCCTCCACCTGGTGGCGGATCAGCTCTCGGTCGGCTTTGGTGGCGCTGCCGCGCAGCGCCTTCTCATGCAGATAGATCGAGTCGAGCAGCACGCCCCAGACGTCGTTCTGGCGCTGGTCGAAGGCGCCGTTGCCGGTCCGCACCGGGCGCGCGCCGCCGTAGCCGCTGAGGTGGTCGAGAGTCTGCTCGGCGAGGTTCTTCTCGCCGCCGATCCCGTACATGATCTGCAGGTCGGGATTCTCGCGGCAGACGCCGAGCACGAAGCGCATGAAGTCGCGCGCCTCCTGGTCGAAGCCGAGCGTGTGCAGTGCCCAGAGGCTGAAGGTCGAGTCGCGGATCCAGCTGTAGCGGTAGTCCCAGTTGCGTTCGCCGCCGGGGGTCTCGGGCAGCGAGGTGGTGGGGGCGGCGACGATCGCCCCGGTGGGGGTATAGGTGAGGCCCTTGAGCACGAGAGCCGAGCGCTGCAGGTGGATGCGCCAGGGGTGGTCGGGGAAGTCGCCGGCGCGCAGCCAGCGGCGCCAGAACTCTTCGGTCGAGTCGAGTCGCTCTCGTGCCTCGGGGGCGCTGCGCGGGCCGCCGAGGTCGCCGTCGCCCCAGGTGACGGCGCAGAAGCCGCTTTCGTCCTCGCGCAGGCGGATCGTGCCGCGCACGGCACCGCTCTCGACGCTCAGCTCCATGTCGCTGGTCAGCGCCAGCTCGGTGCCGTCGGCGGCGCGGGCCACCGCCTCGCCCAGCTCGCCGCCCTCCCAGCTCGGCTTCTCGGCGCCGTAGGCGAAGCGCGGCAGGCACTCCATCTCCACCTCGACCTCGCCGTCGACGCAGGTCATCAGCCGCAACAGGGAGCGGTCGGACTCGTGCGCGGTCTGCGGCCGACCGCCCTCGCCGCCCTCGGGCGCCCACTCGGCGATCGAGAGCAGGTCATGGGTGACCAGCCAGCCGCTGTCGGTCACCCAGGTCGTCTCGATCACCAGCGTGCCCGGCTCATAGCGGCGGCTGATCGGCACGACCACGCCCTTGGGCGCCACCTTGAAGCGTCCGGCGCCGCGGTCGAGCATCGCGCCGAAGACGCTCGGCGAGTCGAAGCGGGGCAGGCATAGCCACTCGACCGAGCCGTCGTAGGAGACCAGCGCGCTGGTGTGGCAATCGGAGAGAAACCCGTATCCGCCGATCGGCGGAAAGCGGTCTTCCCTGGCGCGCTCCGGGCTCACGGCTGTGCCAAGCTACCAGCGCCCCGTTCAGGCGATGGTGCAGCACGGTGCTACACTTCCGAGCCGATGCCGACCACCAGGCCCCGCCACACGATCACCGAGACCCCACCGGTCCAGGCCGTTCTCGACGAGCTGCGGTCCAAGCTCGACGAGGGGGAGCGGATCGACTTCGCCGAGCTCGTGACGCTCGGCGCCCAGGTCAAGGTGCGCCGGCTCTCTGCCGAGGATAAAGCGGGCGAGGCGGCTCGAAGGGAACTGGCCGAGATGGTTCGCACAGGCTCGTTTCCGTTTGAGGTCGATGTAGAGGCTGCCGACGAAGTGAAGCGCCTTGGGTTGATCGCCAACTACGGCGATTAGCGTGCTTATCCTCGACAATTCGGCCTGGTCCCGGATCGTTTCGGTCGCATTGCCCCCGGATCGAGCCGAGACAGTGGCAGGCTGGATGGAGCGGCGTCAGCTTGCGACATGCCTACCCTTTCTCCTCGAGGCGGGCTTTTCGGCCCGTACGCACGCTCATTACAGGTCGATGATGGCTCAGCTCGACCTGTTTCAACGCCTGCCGTTGACCGCAACGGTGGAAGAGCGAGCCCGGGAAGCCCAGGATCGGCTCGCCGCGGTCGGTCATCACCGCCTCGCGCCAATCGACCTCATGATCGCAGCCTGCGCGCACGAGGCCGGCGCCGGGGTCCTGCACTACGACCGCGACTACGACCTGATCGCCAAGCACACGAACCTCAGCTTCGAGAGCGTCTGGCTGGCTACGCCGGGGACGCTGTAGCGGGCGCTTGGGAGGTGCCAAGCTACCATCGTGAGCAGCGTGCCCTTCGCCCATGTAGCCGGGGCCTTCGCCCCGATCGAGGTCTTTCCGATCACGATCGGCGGCGTCGCCTACTGGGCGCGGATCAGGTCGCTCTCCTGGGAGGGGCGGCGGGTGCCGCTCTGGCGCCAGGTCTGTTTCGGCAGCGGCCTGCTGACGATCGCGATCGCCCTCTTCAGCCCCGTCGGCCACATCGCCGATGAGCTGGTCATCGCCCACATGGTCGAGCATCTGCTGATCGGCGACGTTGCCTCGCTGCTGATCGTGCTCGGCCTGACCCGCGCGATCCTGCAGCCGATCCTCGCGATCCCCTTCTTCAACCGCCTCCAGGTGCTCACCCACCCGCTGCTCGCCCTGCCGCTGTGGGCGGTCAACTTCTACCTCTGGCACGTGCCGCCGCTCTACGACGCCGCCTACGGCACGGCGCCGATCCACGCCCTGGAGCACACCTGCTTCTTCACCTTCGGCTGCCTGATGTGGATGCCGATCTTCGGGCCGCTGCCCAAGCCGGAGTGGTTCACAGCCGCCTGGAAGGTCGGCTACGTCGTCGTGGTGCGCTTCATCAGCGCCGTGCTCGGCAACGTGCTGATGTGGAGCGGCAGCGTTCTCTACCCCATATATGGAGCGGGCGAGCGCTACTGGGGGATCTCGCCGATGACCGATCAGAGCACCGCTGGGGCGATCATGATGGTCGAGGGGACCTTCCTCGCCCTCGGCCTGCTCGCCTGGATCTTCTTCGAGGTGGCGCGCGAAGGGACCGAGCGCCAGCGCCTGCTCGAGCTGGCCGAGGAGCGCGGCTTTCCGCTCGACGAGCGACGGGCGCAGCGCGCCGTCGCCGCCGGACACGCGGCACTACTTGAAGAGCGGATCGTGGGGAGGGGAGGAGACCGTGTCGCCGCTCGATAGGGCCCGCGCCTGGCTCGTCACCGGCCCGCTCGGCCGCGGCGCAGCCTTCGCCGTCGACTTCGCCGTCGCGCTGCGCACCATGTTGGCCCAGCGGTTAGGGTCCCGCGTCCGATGAAGACGGTCGTCACCGAGTTGCCCGAGTCGCGCGCCAAGGTCGAGGTCAAGGTCGCCCCCGAGGTGGTTGACAAGGGATTGCAGCGCGCCGCCCGTGGCCTCGCCCGCGAGCTGAAAATGCCCGGCTTTCGCAAGGGCAAGGCGCCGCCGACCCTGGTGATCCAGCGCCTCGGCTACGGCGCCGTGCTGCAGGAGGCGATCCGCGAGTCGCTGCCCGAGTGGTACGAAGAGGGCCTGCTCAGCTCCGGCGTCAGCCCAGTCGGCGACCCCAGCATCGAGATCGTCTCCGCGCCCGAGGGCGAGGGCGAGCCGCTCGAGTTCGAGTTCGAGATCGGCGTGCGCCCCAGGGCCAAGCTCGGCGAGTACAAGGGCCTCGAGGTCGGCAAGGCGGAGCCCGAGCCCGACGAAGCGCTTGTCGAGCGCGAGATCGAGCGCATTCGGGAAGGCTTCGCCCGCCTGGAGCCGGTCGAGCGCGCCGCCGCCGAGGGCGATGCGGTGCTGATCGACTTTGAGGGCCTCATCGACGGCAAGGCATTTGAGGGCGGCAAGGCCTCGGACTACCTGCTGGAGCTGGGCAGCGAGCGTCTGATCGAGGGCTTCGAGCAGCAGCTGGTTGGTGCGAGCGGGGGGGAGGAGCGCGAGGTGCAGGTCACCTTCCCCGAGGACTACCACGCCGATCAGCTCGCCGGCCAAGACGCGGTCTTCACCGTCCAGGTCAAGGAGGTGCGCGAGAAGGTCCTACCCGAGCTCGACGACGAGTTCGCCTCCGAGGCCTCGGAGTTTGAGACGCTAGAGGATCTGCGCGCCGACATCTCCAAGCGCCTTGGGGAAGCAGTCGCCGAGCGCGCCGAGCAGGACTTCCGCATAGCCGCCGTCGACGCCGCCGTCGAGGCGGCCACGGTCGACGTTCCTGCCAGCCTCATCACCGCCCGCGCCGAGGAGCGCTGGGAGCGCGTCGAGCGCCAGCTCGCGGCCCGCGGCATGAGCCCCGACTCCTACCTTCAGATGCAGGGCAAGACCCGCGAAGAGCTGATCGAGGAATCCAAGCCCGACGCCGAGCGCGAGCTGAAGCGCGAGGCCGTCCTGGCCGCCGCGTCAGATGCCGAGCAGATCGAGACCACCGAAAAAGAGCTCCTCGAGGCCCTAGCCCACACCGCGGAGCATGAGCGCACCACCCCCGAGAAGCTCCTGGTCCGACTCCGCGACAACAATCGCGACGCGGCCATCGCCGAAGACATCAAAATCCGCAAGGCCATCGACCTCATCGCCGAATCGGCCACCCCGATTCCCCTCGAGCAGGCCGAGGCCCGCGAGAAGATCTGGACGCCGGAGAAGGAGCAGGAGGCCAAGCCCTCCGAGCTCTGGACGCCGAGTGACGATAGATAGAAAACGTTTGCATCGAATTTCACGGGGCGGCTCGGTGAGCCGCCCCGTGGTCTGTTGCCTGTCCCATACCGCAAGCTGCGCCGGCCGCATCTATACAGGATCCGGCTGATCGGCGACGTTACGGTAAGCCGCTCCATTCTTGGTCGCTCGTAAGGTTGACGATGACTTTACCGTCGAGACTCATCGGACCTTGATTCGTTTTGTTGGCCGCTTTCAGTTCAGTTAACGGTGCGAATTCTTCGATCGTGTGAGATAACGCTTCTAATTCAAGACCCATGTTGTTGCCGACGTCTTTGACGGCAAGGGTTCCGAATACTTTCACTTCCGAGCCGAAGGAACATTCTTTTCCCAAGCGGATTATGCCGAAGACGTTGCTCACCTTCGGGGTGATCACGGTGACGCTGTCTTTTTCACCACCTGCTAATTCGTGTAACGTCAGTAAGGCGTAGCCTTCTTCGGAGATGATGACGCCTGTTTCAGTTTCGGCGGCATTTACTGGCACGCATTCGGCCGCTTCTTTTCCGTTGACAATCGTTTTGCAGCCACTGAAATCTACTTTGGCGTTTTTGCTTGCCTCACTGATCGCGCCTCCCGGTTCCAGGTTGGCGTTTAACAGTTCGCCACCGGTGCATTTGAAGGTGAAGGCGTTTTTGCCGAACGTGGTTAAGAGAGCGCCTTCGCTATTGGCCAGGTTTCCTTCAATCGATTTGCTTCCGCTGGCTAGGTCGCTGCCCCCCACCATCCAGGCCCCTTCGGCCTGAGCGGCGCTGGCGCTGAAGGCCATCAGGCCGAGGGCCAGGGCGCTGAGGCCGAAGAGCTTCGGGAGGTGTCCTCTTCCTTTCATGGGTTCCTTCCTCTCGATTCGTAATTACGGCGTTCGACGCCTCCCCGGGCGCTTTCGTGGCGGGCGAGGCGTGTAGCTAGTCCAGGGTAGGTTGATGACTCATTACAATCAAGGAAATTAGAGTGAGGCGATCGGCGGTTTGGCGGGTCCGCGTAGAGGCGTGGCACGCATTCGACGGCGTCGCAGGACGGGCTCGGATGGCCGCGGTGGGCTCGCCGCCGGCGGTGCGGGTTGCGCCTTGGCGCAAGTCTCGGTACGCTTGGGGCTGCGTCTAGATACGCAAAAGTGCGTGAGAGGGAGAGGGATGAGGTTGCCGTGCTGGAGAGTGGTGCAGGGAGCGCCTGTCTGGAATCGTGGAAGCCGGGCCTGAAGACGTAATGGGGAAGGCGACCGAGGGCTACTCAAAGCTGAGCCCGGGTCCGGGCAGGGCGGCGAGTGAGGTGGCGGCGCATCAGCGCGCGAGGCTTCACGCAGCGATGATCGAGCTGGCCGCCGACCGAGGCTATGAGGGGGTTTGCATACGCGACCTCACGGCGGCGGCCAAAGTCTCGAGCCGGGCGTTCTACCAGCAGTTCAGCGGTAAGCCGGCTTGCTTCGAGA
>CAZQET010000097.1:0-5200 GCA_964591825.1 uncultured Conexibacteraceae bacterium | reverse complement strand
CACAAGCTCGGCATCCGGGCTTCCGACACCGCCAACTTCACCCTGCAGAACTGCCGGGTGCCGAAGGAGGCGCTGCTCGGCGACCCCGAGATCGACACCAAGGCTGGCTTCGGCGGCGCGATGCAGACCTTCGACAACACGCGGCCACTGGTCGCGGCGATGGCGGTCGGCGTCGCCCGCGCCTCGCTGGAGGAGACCCGCAAGCGGCTCGAGGAGGCGGGCGTCGAGATCGACTACGACACCCCCGCCCTCTCGCAGTCGGCCGCGGCGGCGCGCTACCTGGAGATGGAGTCCGACTACGAGGCGGCCTACCTGCTCACGCTGCAGGCGGCCTGGATGGCCGACAACGGCAAGCCCAACTCGCTGCAGGCCTCGATGGCGAAGGCGAAGGCGGGGCGCACCTGCGTCGACGTCGCCCTCGGCTGCGTCGAGCTCTGCGGCTCGGTCGGCTACGGCGAGAACGAGCTGCTCGAGAAGTGGGCGCGAGACGCGAAGATCCTCGACATCTTCGAGGGGACGCAGCAGATTCAGCTGCTGATCGTGGCGCGGCAGTTGCTGGGGAAGAATTCATCAGAACTGCGATAGGCCGATGAGCCGAGCTTCCTCACCTTCGGGCCGGCGGGCGATCAGTGGCTGACGTTTGCGCGAAGCCACTCGGGTAGGAACGGCTCGGAGATTTGGTAGGCACCGGCTTTACCGCTGACCAGTTCGCGCTTTGTCAGAGCGCGTAGGGCTTTCTGGACGTTGGTGGCAGCCGGCAGATCGTGCTGGCGACGGTATTCGGCGCTGAAGGGGTGGCCCGGTTCGCGCGCGAGGGCTCGCAGGACCTGCTTCTGCACCGCCGAGGCGCTGTCCCAGAGCAGGCTGAAGTGGGCGTGCTCGGAGCGGAGCACGGCGGTGAGCGCGCCTTCGAGCTCGGCGCCCGAGACGGTCTCGCCGCTCATCGTCTGCTCCCAGAGGAAGTAGCAGAGCTCCTGCGTCGCGTAGGGATGGCCCCCGGAACGGGCGAGCAGCTCAGTGATGACACCCGGTTCCGCCTCTCGCCCACCGACCCGGAAGCGGTCGGCGATGAATTGCGCGAAGGGTGCCGCCGGGATCGGCCCGAGCTCGATCGACTTGGCACTACGCCAGAAGGGCTCGTTGGCGTCGTTGAAGATCTGCTCCATGATGTGCTGCTTGCTGCCGAGGTAGACGTGCGCGACCTCGGGCTGGCGCTGAAAGACCGAGCGCATCAGCTTGGGCAGCCCGGAATCGATGCCGACGATCTCCTGGAACTCGTCGATGACCAAGGCGACGCGATGATTGCGCGCTCCGGCGAGCTCCGCCGGCAGCTCGAGCAAACGCTCCAGAGTTGCGTCGATATCGGCTGGCCGCTGGGCGACGCCGAAGCCGAAAGAGAGAGTCCCGTCCTCGGGACTGACGTTGATCGCCGGCTGCACCTGGAGGCCCCGAAACGGGGCGATCGCCCGCTCGCGGACCCGCTCGAGCGTCGAGGCCACCTGCTCGTAGATCGACTTCGCCAGAGCCGCGGCGAGACTCTCCTTGCTTGGGGTCGTCATCAGGTCGATCTGCGCGACGAGCACCTCATCTCTGGCGAGGGCACCGGCTGCGCGCCAGACGAGGGAGGACTTGCCGAAGCGACGGGGCGCGAAGACCACGACGTCCTGCCCGTTGCGCATGTCGCTCATCAGCTCCCCAAGCTCCGCTTCCCGGTCGGCGAAGGCCTCATCGAGAGCCAGAGCGCCAAAGCTGAAGGGGTTGCTTCTCTCTCTCATCTATATACCAATTCGTATTATACCTATAAGCATCCTAGCAGCTTTGGGCGATTCACATACTTATAAGTATGATACCAAGTAGTATTAACAACTGCGTCGCACGTCTTGCAGCGCTTCCCTATAAGTCCCTACGGTCGATGACCCTCCGCCCATCGTGAACTTCGTCGAGGACGTGCTCGAGCGCTCTCCCGCCTCGCGGCTGGGGATCGTCGCCGTCGACCCAGAGGGAACTCGGCGCGACTGGTACTTCGGGGAACTGATCGCCTGCGCGGCGGGGCTGTCGGGGGCGTTTGCGGCGCGGGGCGTGAAGCGCGGTGACGTGGTGATGACGCTGGTGGGGAATCGCATCGAGTGGGTGCTGTCGCTGCTCGCCTGTTGGCGGATGGGGGCGGTGGCGCTGCCCTGCAACACGCAGCTGCGGCGGCACGACCTTGGTCTGAGGGTCGCGGCCGCCGATCCCAAGCTCTGCGTCGGCGAGGAGGAGCTCCTGGCGGAGCTGCCAGTTGGAGTGGAGACGATGACGATGGGCGAGGTCGCGGAGGTGCTTGACGAGGACAGACCGCAGGAGACGCCGGCGGCGATCGAGGAGATGAACGGCGAGGACCCGGCGCTGATCGTCTTCACCTCGGGCACGACGGGGGAGCCGCGGGGCGTCGTCCACGCCTACCGCTATCTGCTCGGCCAGCGCACCCAGGCCGAGCACTGGTTCGGCTCGCGCAAGGACGAGCTCGCCTGGTGCACGACCGCGACCGGCTGGGCCAAGTCGGCCCGCAACGTCTTCATCGCCCCTTGGCTGAGCGGCGCCGCCGCGGTCATGCACGATGGGCGCTTCGACCCCGCGCAGCGACTCGACCTGGCCGAGGAGCTCGGCGTCAACGTCCTCTGCCAGGCCCCGACCGAGTACCGGATGCTGGCCAAGCGCACCACCCTGCGCCCGCTCCCAGCCCTGCGCCGCATGGTCTCCGCCGGCGAGGCGCTGGAGGCCGGCACGATCGCCGCATTCCGCGAGGCGATGGGACTCGAGCCGGCCGACGGCTACGGCCAGACCGAGACCGGCCACATCAGCGGCAACCTCGCCGGCGAGGCGGTGCGGCAGGGCTCGATGGGCCGCCCGCTGCCGGGCTTCGAGGTGCGGATCGTCGAGGGGGAGCTGCAGCTCCGAGTCCCCTCCTCCCCCACCTTCTTCTCCCACTATCTCGACGGCGAGCGGTTCGCCGAGGAGTGGTGGCCGACCGGCGACCTGGTCCGCGAAGACGGGGACGGCTACCTCCACTTCGAGGGGCGCGACGACGACATCATCCTCTCCTCCGGCTACCGGATCGGCCCCTTCGAGGTCGAGTCGGCCCTGCTCTCCCACCCGGCCGTCGCCGAGGCGGCCGCGGTCGCCGCGCCGGACCCCGAGCGCGGCGCCGTCGTCCGCGCCATCGTCGTCCCCCGCGAGCGCGAGCCGAGCGAGGAGCTGGCCCGCGAGCTGCAGGAGCACTGCAAGCGCGAGACCGCCCCCTACAAGTTCCCTCGCATCGTCGAGTTCGCCAGCGAGCTGCCGAAGACCAGCACCGGCAAGCTCAAGCGCGCGGCGTTGCGCTCCGGCTAGAGCGCCTCGGCAACCGAGACCGGGCGGCCGAGGTGGTAGCCCTGGGCCATGTCGACGCCGTACTCGCGCAGCATCTGTGCGGTGACGTCATCCTGCACGTACTCGGCGATCGTCGTCTTGCCGAGACCGCGGGCGATCTGGACGATCGCCTGCACGGTGAGCTGGTCGGCGTCGGAGTTGGGCATGTCGCGGATGAAGGAGCCGTCGATCTTGATCAGGTCGAAGGGGATGCTCTTCAGGTAGTGGAAGGGGCCGAAGCCGGCGCCGTAGTCGTCGATCGCGACCTGGCAGCCGAACTCGGTGATCCGGTCGGCGAAGCCGGCGGCGGCTTCGTAGTCGTGATGGCCGCGCGGCGTCTCGGTGATCTCGAAGGTGCAGCGCGACGGGTCGGCCTCGCCCTCGTCGAGGCGCCGCTCGATGAATTCGAGCACGGAGAGGTCGGCGACCGAGGCGCCGGAGAGGTTGACGTGCAGGGAGACCGGCTCGCCGCCCCGCTCGCGCTGGGCGAGCAGCTCCAGGGCCTGGACGACGACCCAGCGGTCGAGCTCCTGGACCATGCCGGAGCGCTCCGCCGCCTCGATGAAGGAGGCGGCCGGCAGCAGCTCGCCGTTCTCGCCGGTCATCCGCAGCAGCAGCTCGTAGCGCTCGATACCACCTGAGGCGAGGCTGCGGATCGGCTGCGTGTGGAGGCTGAGCCGGTCCTGGGTGAGGGCATCGCGGATGCGGGCGCTGGTCGTCTGCCGACGGCGCTGCTGACGGCGCGGCTCCTCGGGGTCTTCGAAGAGGGCGATCTGGTTGCGGCCACCCTCCTTGGCTCGGTACATCGCCTGGTCGGCAGCGACGAGGACGGCCTCGGCGCCAATCCCGCGCTCGCCGCCGAACATGGTGATGCCGACGCTGATCGTCGCCCCCTCGATCTCGAGGCCAGCGGCGGCGCTCTCGGCGACCTGGGCGCGCAGATCCTCGCCAAGCTGCAGGGCGCCGGCAGTATCGGTCTGCGGCATCAGCACGGCGAACTCGTCGCCGGAGAGCCGGGCGACGATGTCGGTGCCGCGCACCCGCTCGCGCATGATCGCGGCGATGTGGCGGATCAGGTTGTCGCCGGCGTGGTGACCGAGCGAATCGTTGATCACCTTGAGCCCATCGATGTCGATGATCATCACGGCTCCCTGCCCGCCATAGCGGGCGCTGAAGGAGACGTACTGGTCGAGCTCGGCGCGGAAGCGGCGCCGATCGAGCAGGCCGGTGAGCGAGTCGTGATCGGCCAGGTAACGCAGCTCGGCCTCGGTCTTCTCGGCTCGCGCGAGCGCTCCCTCGATCACCCTGCGGTCCTCGTCAGGCAGCTTGGCGAGCACCAATTCGATCTCTTGATGACCGTCTTTCAGGACTCCGTCTGTCGCCACCCCGAGAAGTTAGAGCTTCCTGAACCGGTTGGTGTCAGAGCTCAGGCATCAGAGGCCGAAATCCGTACGAATTTCACCTAGCCGGCAGCGCGAAAAGTCGGCCAACATCTCGCTGCGGGTACTCGGAGCGACGCGGGTAGTGTGAAGCCATGCCCAACCGCCTCGCGCAGGAGACCAGCCCCTACCTGCTCCAGCACAGCGAGAACCCGGTGGACTGGTACCCCTGGGGCCCGGAGGCGATCGAGCGAGCGCGAGCCGAGGATCGGCCGATCCTGCTCTCGGTCGGCTACTCGGCCTGCCACTGGTGCCACGTGATGGAGCGCGAGTCCTTCGAGGACGCCGCCACCGCCGCCTACATGAACGAGCACTTCGTCAACGTCAAGGTCGACCGCGAGGAGCGCCCTGACGTCGACGCCCTCTACATGGAG
>CAZQET010000096.1:0-2370 GCA_964591825.1 uncultured Conexibacteraceae bacterium | reverse complement strand
CTTGCCGGTCAGCTCGTTGAGGGTCTCGACCGGCGTCGTCGTCTCCAGCGCCACCTCGCGGCCGTCCTCGCGGTAGCTGATCCGCGCCGGCCGGTTCTCACGGTCGCCGAGGTCCTCGGGGGTGCCGCGGGCGACGACGCGGCCGCCGGAGACGATCGCCAGGCGGTCGGCGAGCCGCTGGGCCTCGTCCATGTAGTGGGTGGTGAGGACGATCGTCTTGCCGAGGTCGCGTAGGCCCGCGATCGCGTCCCATGCCTGGCGCCGGGCCGACGGGTCGAAGCCGGTCGTCGGCTCGTCGAGGAAGAGCAGCTCGGGGTCGCCGACCAGCGCCATGCCGACGTCCAGCCGGCGCTGCTGGCCGCCGGAGAGGCGGCCGGAGCGGGTATCGGCCTTGCCCTCGAGGCCGACCAGCTCGATCACCTCCTCGACCGGGCGCGGCGAGCGGTAGTAGCCGGCGAAGAGCGCCAGGGCCTCGCGCACCGTGAGGTAGGGGTCGAGGCGGCAGGACTGCAGCACGATCCCGATCCGCTCCCTCCAGTCGCGACCGGCGCGCTGCGGGTCCTCGCCGAGGACCTCGACTTCACCGCCGCCGCGCCGGCGGTAGCCCTCGAGGATCTCGACCGTCGTCGTCTTGCCGGCCCCGTTGGGGCCGAGCAGGGCGAAGACCTCGCCGCGCCGCACCTCGAGATCGATCCCGCACAGCGCCTCGACGTCGCCGTAGCCCTTGCGCAGGCCGCTGACGGATATGACTATCTCGGAGTCCAAAGCTGAGCGATTCTAGGCGGGTCGGGTGAGCCTTGACCGAGCCTCCCCTCTATTGCGAGGGAAAGGCTCACCCGACCCGCCTCAGTCGTCCAGCCCGGCGTCGCGGTGCTTGACGCGAACGGCGACGTCGTCGCGCCCCGAGAGGTCGCGCTGGATGCGGTCGGCGACGGTGACCGAGCGGTGGCGCCCGCCGGTGCAGCCGATCGCGATCGTCAGGTGGCTCTTGCCCTCGGCGACGTAGGCGGGGACGAGGAACTCCAACAGCGGCAGCAGCCGGCCGTAGAACTCGCCGGCCTGCGTCCCGGACTCGACGTACTCGCGCACCGCGGGATCGAGCCCGGTCAGCGGCCGCAGCTCGTCGGTGTAGTGGGGATTGGGCAGGAAGCGGACATCGAGGGTGAGGTCGGCGTCGCGGGGAGGGCCGTTCTTGAAGCCGAAGGTGAGCAGGGTCAGGGCCAGCTTCGCCGACCCCTCGCGGCCGAGCATCTCCTCGGCGATGCGCCGTCTCAGCATGGCGCCGGTCAGGTCGCTGGTGTCCATGACGACGTCGGCGCGCTCCCGCAGGGGCCCCAGCAGCTCGCGCTCGGCGCGGATGCCGTCGACGATGCTGCCGTCGGGAGCCAGCGGGTGGCGGCGGCGGGTCTCCTTGTAGCGGTCGAGGAGGATCTCCTCCCCCGCCTCGAGGAAGAGCACCTTCGGCTTCAGTCCCTCGGCCTCGAGCTCGTCGAGGACCTGCTGGAGCTCGTCGAAGTACTCGCCGCCGCGCACGTCGGAGACGACCGCCGCGTGCTCGACGCCGCTCCCCGGGTGGCGGAAGAGCTCACCCAGGCTGCCGATCATCCGCGGCGGCAGGTTGTCGACGCAGAAGTAGCCGGCGTCCTCGAAGGCCGCGATCGCTTCCGACTTGCCGGCACCGGAATGACCGGTGATCACCACCACCGTGACTTCGTTGCCATCGCTCTGCGCCATCTCCCTCCTCAGCCGGTCCTGTTGAGCTGCTCGTGGATCTCTCGCGCCAGCTTGCCGGGGATACCGGGCACCGCCTCGAGCTCCTCCCTGCTCGCGGCGAGGAACCGCTCCGGCGAGCCGAAGTGCTCGAGCAGGGCGCGCTTGCGGATCGGGCCGACCCCCTTCAGCTCATCGAGCACGGAACCGGTCATCGCCCGGTCGCGGCGGCCGCGGTGATGCTCGATCGCGAAGCGGTGCGCCTCGTCGCGGACGCGCTGCAGCAGCTTCGATGCCTCGGACGCGGCGGGCAGGTCGATCGGGGCGCCGCGCCCCGGCACGTAGACCTCCTCCAGCCGCTTGGCCAGGCCGATCACCGTAACCCCGCGCTCGATGAACGGGCGCAGCGCCCGCACCCCGGCGGCGAGCTGGCCCTTGCCGCCGTCGATCATCACCAGCGAGGGCAGCGAGGCGAAGCTCTCGTCGCGTTTGCCGTCGTGCGGGGAGAGGTCAACCTGTTCGAGGTAGCGGTTCATCCGCCTCCCCAGGACCTCCTCCATCGAGGCGAAGTCGTCGGGTCCGTTTGCCCGCTCGCCGCGAATCCGGAAGCGGCGGTAGTCGGCCTTCTTGGTCGCACCCCCCTCGAACACAACCATCGAG
>CAZQET010000095.1:0-2389 GCA_964591825.1 uncultured Conexibacteraceae bacterium | reverse complement strand
CGCCGGGCGCGGGGGCGAATTTCTTGTGCGCCGCCTCGGCGTTGATCCGACACTCGATCGCCCAGCCGCGCAGCTGCACGTCCTCCTGGGCGAGGGAGAGCGCCTCCCCCGCGGCGACCAGGACCTGCTCACGGACGATGTCGATCCCGCTGACCATCTCGGTCACGCAGTGCTCGACCTGGACCCGCGTGTTCATCTCGAGGAAGAAGTACTCCTCGCCGACCTGCATGCCCTCGACCGTGCCCGCCCCGCGGTAGCCGACGGCCGCGGCGGCGTCGGTGGCGATCCGGCCGATCCGCTCCCGCATCTCGGCGTCGACGTGGGGGCCGGGCGCCTCCTCGATCACCTTCTGGTGACGGCGCTGGATCGAGCAGTCGCGCTCGCCGAGGTGGATCACGTTGCCCTGGGAGTCGGCGAGGACCTGGACCTCGACGTGGCGCGGGTCCTCGAGGTAGCGCTCGACGTAGACCCGGTCGTCGGAGAAGAACTTCTCCCCTTCGCGGGCGGCGCCCTCGAAGGCCTCCTCGAGATCGTCGGGGGTCATCGCCACCCGGAAGCCCTTGCCGCCGCCGCCGCCCGCGGCCTTGCAGGCGACCGGGTAGCCGGCCTCCTCCGCCTGCTTGCGCGCCGCCTCGAGGTCCTTCGCCGGCTCGGTGGCGCCGGGAACGATCGGCACCCCGGCCTCGGCCATGATCTCCCGGGCGCGGGTCTTCGAGCCCATCGCCTCGATCGCCTCCGGGGGCGGCCCGACGAAGACGATGCCGGCCTCGGCGCAGGCGCGGGCGAAATCTGCGTTCTCGGCGAGGAAGCCGTAGCCGGGGTGGATAGCGTCGGCGCCCGCCTCGCGGGCCGCGCCGACGATCTTCGTCACGTCGAGGTAGCTCTCGGCGGGAACCGCCGGGCCGATCAGGAACGCCTCGTCCGCCTCGCGGACGTGTGGGGCGTCACGATCGATCTCCGAGTAGACGGCGACCGACCCGATGCCCATCTCCTTCAGCGTCCTCGCCACGCGAATGGCGATCTCGCCCCTGTTTGCGATCAAGACCTTCTCGAACACGGCCGCGCAGTCTATTTAGATGGGGCGGCGTCAGCCGCGCTTCTTGACCAGCGTCACCCTCCTGTGCTGGACGCTCACACTGCCGCCATCGGGGGTGACGGCGATGCAGTTAGGCTGGCGCGAATGTCGATCGAGCTGCAGAGCCACTCCACGGTCTCCGACGGCCAGCTGGAGCCCGCCGAGGTCGTCAAGCGGGCCGCCGAGGCCGGCGTGACGACCCTGGCGCTCACCGACCACGACGCGATCGCGGGAGTCGCGGAGGCGGCGGCGGCGGCGGCGGCGCTCGGGATCGAGCTGGTGCCGGCAATCGAGATGTCCTGCGTGCACGAGTACGCGGAAGATCTGCACATCTGCGGCTACTGGATCGACCTCGGCAAGATCGCCGGCGCCTGCGAGCGGGCTCAGCACGAGCGGGTGACCCGCGCCGGGGAGATCGTCGAGAAGCTGCGCGCGGAGGGCTTCGGCCTCCACCTCGAGGACGCCGTGCGCGAGGCCGGCGACGCCCTCTCGATCGGCCGCCCTCACATCGCCAGGGCGGCGGGGGCGAGCGGCGACCTCGGCCCCTTCTTCGAGGAGTACCTGGTGCCGGGTGCCAAGGCCTTCGTCCCCCGCCGCTGGCCGACTGCGGAGCAGGCGATCGGGCTGATCCACGAGGCCGGCGGCGCGGCGGTCATCGCGCACCCCTACTGGGACATCTCCGAGCCGGGCGAGGTCGACGACCTGATCCGCTCCCTCTCCCCCGACGGGATCGAGACCTTCTATCCGACCCACAGCGAGGAGCAGACCGCCCACCTGCTCGAGCTCTGCGACGAGCTGGGCCTGATCCCGACGGCCTCATCCGACTACCACGGACCGACTCACAAGACCTTCTCGGCCTTCGGCGCCTATGACACCTACGGCCTCGCCGACCCCCAGGTCCCGCCGAAGCCGTAATCGGCTGGGGGGTCGGGCACCCCTCCTCACTCAACTTTTCCGGAAAAACGGAGTCGGGAACCCCCCCCGTCAGCCGCGGCGGATGGTAGGAGGGCTGGGTGCCCTTCCCCGGACACTCAAGAGCAGCCCGAACGGGCTGCTCGTCCGGGGCTGGGTGCCCGGCCCTCCTTCAAACTACGCAGTTACGGCGGCGGCCGGGATCAGGTCGCGCTGCTCGAGGTAGTCGATCAGCTTCTGCGCCGACTCCTCGGCCGTTTCGGCTTCCGTGTCGCAGGTGACCTCCGGGCTCTCCGGAGCCTCATAGGGGTCCGAGACGCCGGTGAATTCCTTGATCTCGCCCGCGAAGGCTTTCTTGTAGAGGCCCTTGACGTCGCGCTCGGCGCAGGTGTCGACCGAGGC
>CAZQET010000094.1:0-5528 GCA_964591825.1 uncultured Conexibacteraceae bacterium | reverse complement strand
CGGCACGGCTCCGATGACATTCTGGTGCCGGGTGTCATCAAAGAATTGCTCGACGCCTATGACGCGATGAAATCCGACAAGGCGCCGAACCTCACCATCGAGCAATGGCTCCGCGCCCACGGCGAAGACCGCGGCGGCCTGGAGCCGCGCACGCGGGCGGCGGCCCGCATTGGCAGGGCCCTGGAGGGTCTGCCGCTGCGCCTCGCGCGCGCCGGTGAGCCGGCCATGCGACGCCGCATCGGCCGCATCTTCGAGCGTTGCGACGTCGTCCTCACCCCCACCACCGCACGGCCGGCCCCTCGCATCGGGGCGCTCAATGGCCGTGGCTATTGGAAGACCGGCAACACCGCCAGCGCCATCTGCCCCTTCGCCTTCGCCTGGAACGTCACCGGCTGGCCCGGGATCAGCGTCCCCGCCGGGCTCACCTCAGCCGGGCTGCCGATCGGCGCCCAGTTGCTCGGCCGCGAAAACGACGAGGCGACGCTCCTCTCCCTCGCCCGTCAGGTCGAGCGCGCGCAGGAGGGTTGGCCAACCGCGCCTTTCTCTCCACAGGTGGACGCGGCTGCCACGGCCGAGTAGGTTGGGTCGCGGGCAGGAATCGAAGAAAGGAACCCCCGATGGCTGCAGCAGAGGTGAAGAGATTCGAGTCGCCCGACGAGATTCGCGAGTTCGAGGGAAAGGGCCGGGCGAAGGTGGTGCAGCTCGCCGGTCATACGATCGGGATGGGCACGTTCGAGCCCGGCTGGCGATGGTCCGAGAACGTAAAGCCGATTGCCGGCACCGACTCCTGCCAGGTCTCCCATCTCGCCTACGTCCTCTCGGGCAGCATGCAGGTGCGCATGGATGACGGGACGGAGGTCGAGATAAACGCCGGCGACGTCGTCGCGATCCCACCCGGACACGACGCCGAGGTGGCCGGCCCGGAGCCCTGCGTGATGGTCGACTTCGGCGAGTTCGGCGAGTACGCGAAGCGCGGCTGAGCCAGCGGCCCGCTCAGCCGCGGGCGCGATAGGCGCTGACGAAGTCGAGCAACTGGCGGGCGCGGTGAGCGAAGCCCGCAGCGGTGCGACCGCTGGCGCGGTGGGAGAGGTCCAGCTCGTACTCGCCGACGCGGTGGCCGGCCCTCACCGCGTCGACGGTCATGCCGAGCTCCATGCCGTAGCCGTGGGCGAAGGGCAGGACGTCGCGCAGGACCGCGGTTCGCATTGCTCGCTGGCCGGAGATCGGCGCCTGCGCCTCGAAGCCGCAGCGGCGGCGAATCGCCCAGCGGGCGAAGCCGAGGGCGATGCCGAAGCCACCTCCCACCCGCGCGCCGAAGGCGGCGACGGCGAGGTCGCACTCGCCCGACTCGACCGCGGCGACCAGCGGCCGCAGCCGCGCCGCCGACTTCCCGAGGTCCCCGTCGCAGAGCAGGACCAGCGAAGGCGGCTCGTCGCTGAGCATCGCCTCGGCGGCCGCGGTCACGTTGGCGCCCTTGCCGTGTGGGCGTCCGCGGCTGACCAGCCGTCCTCCCGCCGCCATCGCCAGCTCGGCGGTGCCGTCGCCGGAGGCATCGTCGGCCACCCAGAGCGAGGCGCCGGGGAATGCCTCGCGCAGCGCGCTCAGGGTCGCCGCGATCCGATCCGCCTCATTGCGCGCGGCGATGATCACGGCGAGGTCGGGCACGGCGGATATTCTCCCGCGCCATGGACATCGAGGCTCACATCACCGGCAACGTGTGGAAAATCGAGGTCGCCGTCGGCGACCAGGTCGAGGACGGGGACACGGTGGTGATCCTCGAGTCGATGAAGATGGAGATTCCGGTCGAGGCCGAAGACGACGGCACCGTCAAGGAGATCCGCTGCGAGGAGGGTCAGTCGGTCAGCGAAGGCGACGTCCTCGTAGTGCTCCAATGAGCGCGGAGCGACCCCAATGAGGCATCTCTGGTTCTTCGCGCAGGGAGAGAAGCGCGAAGGTTTGCGGTGAGCTCTGAGCGGCTCGCAAGCGGCAAGCTCCTGCTCGACTCGCCGGCCGAGGCGGTCGTCCGCCTCCGCATCTCCAACCCCGAGCGGCGCAACGCCCTCGACCATGAGATCCTCGACGCGCTGGCGGAGACGCTGCCGCGGCTCGACCAGGGCATCGAGACCCGCTGCCTGCTGATCACCGGCGCCCCGCCCGTCTTCTCGGCCGGCTACGACATCGCCGCAATCCCGGCGGAGACGTTCGAGCGCGACGCCGAGGCGCTCGTCGCCCATCCCTTCCACGCGGCGATGGACGCGCTCGCCAACCATCCGTGGCCCACCGTGGCGGCACTCAACGGCGCCTGCGTCGGGGGCGGCCTCGAGCTGGCGGTCACCTGCGACCTGCGAATCGCCGCGGCGGGCGCAATCCTCGGCATGCCGCCGGTCAAGCTTGGCCTGGTCTATAGCCATACCGGCCTGCGCAAGTTCCTCGACACGATCGGCCTCGCCCGCACCAAGGAGCTCTTCCTCACCGGTCGCAACGTCGACGCCGCGCGCGCCGCCGAGACCGGCCTCGTGCACGAGGTGGTGCCCGACGAGCAGCTCGAGGAGACCGCCGTCGCCTTAGCCGCCGACATCGCGTCCAACGCGCCGCTCTCGATGCGCGGCAACAAGAGCGCGATCGACCTCCTCGCCGCCTCCCCCGTGCTCAGTGAGCAGCAGGAGGCCGGCCTGATCGCCCTGCGCGAGTCCTGCTTCGCCTCCGAGGACCTTCGCGAGGGCATCGAGGCCTTCGCCGAGAAACGCAAGCCCGCGTGGAAGGGGCGATGAGCGCCAGGGCACGCAGGCAGCTGGCCGCCAGCGACCCGACGATGGCGGAGCTGATCGAACGGCTCGGCAGGATCGACATCGCCACCCGGCTGAAGCGGCGCAGCGAGGAGCGGCCCGCGGACGCCTACGGAGCGCTGCTGCGGGCGATCGTCGGCCAGCAGCTCTCGACCAAGGCCGCCCGGACCATCTTCGGACGGGTGCTCGACCTCTTCGGCGGCGCCACCCCAAGCCCGGAGCAGTTGCTCGAGGCGGACGAGGCCGAGCTGCGAGCCTGCGGGCTGTCGGGGCGCAAGGTCGAATACGTGCGCGACCTCGCCGCCCACGTCCTCGACGGTGAGCTCGAGCTTGATCGCCTCGGGGAGCTGAGCGACGAGGAGGTGATCGCCGAGATCGTCGCCGTGCGCGGGCTCGGGGTCTGGACCGCCGAGATGTTCCTGCTCTTCCACCTCGAACGTCCCGACGTCCTCTCCGGCGGCGACCTCGGCATTCGCAAGGCGGTCCAGGTCGAGTACGGGCTGAAGGAGATGCCGGCGCCGGCGAAGGTGATCGAGATCGGCGAGCCGTGGCGGCCCTACCGCAGCCTCGCCTCGCTCTACCTCTGGGAGTCGCTTGCAAACGCGCCCGTCGATTGAGCGCGAACCGGGCTGAGCCGAGAGGGAGAAGGGTGCGCCTCCGCTTCCAGCTCGGCTTCGCCGTCGTCGTCGCGATCGCGGTCGGCTCGATCGCCGTGGCGCTCGTCGTGCACGCGCGCGAACACGACAGCTTCGAGCAGCGCCAGCGCAGCGAGGCCACCCGCGCCGCGCACCAGGCCGAAGCGCTGGCGGCGCTCTCGGTCGGACAGCTCGCCAGCGCGACCGCCTTCTACCGGGCCGAGGGGCACTTCAGCCGCCACGAGTTCCAGGTGGTCGCCAATTCCCTCCTGCACACGGGCGGGCTCGCGGCCACCGGCTTCATCGCCGCCGTGCCGCTTGCGGACCGGGCGCGCTTCGAACTCGGCCACGGCTACCCGATCAGCGAACGCGGCACGCTTGGCCAAATCCGTCCGGCCGCGAGACGTGGGGTCTACTTCCCGCTCGTCTTCGCGGCCACCGCCAGCCCCGTCACCGTGACCCTGCCGCTCGGCTACGACATCGGCAGCGACGCCCTGCGCGGGCCGTACCTGCATCGGGCGCTGACCACGGGGAGGGCGGCGGCGACGCCCGTGATGCGGCTGCCCGCCGGCGGCACCGGGATCAATGTGTTCCGGCCGGTCTACCGAGACGGTGCCCCGATCTCGACCGCGGCCCAACGGCAGGCCGCCCTAACCGGCTTTGCCGTCGGCTCCTTCCACGTTCCCGACCTCGCCGACGCAGCGACCTCAGCGCTCCCCAACGGGGTCGAAGCCTCACTGGTGGAGCGGGGCGAGCCGGTCGCCGGCCCTCGCCTACCGCAGGGCGAAAGCGCCACGGTCCCGATCCGGATCGCCGACCGCTCGTGGCTGCTCTTCGTCCGCGACCCGGCCCGCCCGGGGGTCGGCCTCGCGGTGGCGATCGCTCTCGTCGGGCTCTCGCTCGCCGCTCTGCTGGCGGCACTCGTCCTCATCTGGAGCCGCAGCGAGCGCATGAACGAGCTGGCGCGCCAGGCCAGCCAGGACCCGCTCACCGGGCTGAAGAACCGGCGCCGCTTCGAAGAGGACCTGCGAGCCGAGCTGGCGCGCAGCCACCGCTACGGCGTGCCGGGCGCGCTGCTGATGCTCGACCTCGATCACTTCAAGCAGGTCAATGACACGCTCGGCCATCCGGCCGGCGATCGCGTCCTCGCCGAGATCGCCGGCGTGCTGCGCGGGCGCGCCCGCGAGACCGACGTGCTGGCGCGACTCGGCGGCGACGAGTTCGCAGTCGTGCTGCCCCGCTGCGAGCTGCGGGAGGCCGAGGAGGTCGCCGAGGAGATCGCCGCCGCGATCCGCAATCGCATCGGGCCCGAGCGCGAGGTGCCGCCGATCACTGCCAGCATCGGGATCGCCTCCTTCGGCACCGGCCACCGGCTCAGCTACGAATCGGTGCTCGGCCGCGCCGACGCCGCAATGTACGCGGCGAAGGGGTCGGGACGGGACCGGGTTCGGACCTTCGACCGGACCACGCCGGAGCCCTACGACGGCGAGCGCGGCGTCCGGGCCGAGTCCTAGCCTTGCGCGCCAATGGCGTCCCTGATCTCCTTCGAGGAAGCGCTCGCCCTGGGCGAGCTGACTGACCGTCAGGAAATCGGCGAGCTGGTCGAGCGTGCCTGGGCGGTGCGGCGCGAGAACTTCGGCAACTCGACCGACATGTGCTCGCTGGTCAACGCCAAGTCCGGCGGCTGCGCCGAGGACTGCGGCTTCTGCGCCCAGTCGCGCTACGCCGAGGCCGACACGCCGATGCACGCGATGATGGAGCCCGAGCAGATCCTCGAGCACGCCAAGGCGGCCGAGGCGGCGGGCGCCCACCGCTTCTGCATGGTCACCCAGGGCCAGGGGCTCTCCAAGCGGGACTTCGAGAAAATCCTCGAGGGGGCGAAGCTCGTCTCCGAGCAGACCAACCTGAAGCGCTGCGCCTCGATCGGCCACATGTCGGCGGAGCGCGCGAAGAAGCTGCGCGAGGCCGGCGTCCAGCGCGTTCACCACAACGTCGAGTCGGCTCGCTCCTACTACCCGGAGGTCTCGACAACGGTCCGCTACGAGGGACGGCTGCGCACGATCCAGGCGGTCAAGGAGGCGGGGCTCGAGACCTGCGTCGGCGGCAT
>CAZQET010000093.1:0-5350 GCA_964591825.1 uncultured Conexibacteraceae bacterium | reverse complement strand
GCTTCGGCGTAATTGCTCATTAGGAGGTCGAGGTCCCTCCTCGCGGGGCCTCGGCCTCGGCTGATCGAGGAGAAGAGGCGATAGACGGCGTCGCGCAGCGAGCGAGCGCGATCCAGCTCAGCCGCGCTCGCTCGCTTGGCGTCCTCGCCGAGCAGATCGCAGCGCCGGCCCCAGCGGCCCAGCATATCCTCGGTGCGCAGCACGTCGGTCTGCTCGAGATCGATTTGCTCGTCCTCGGGCGACCAGTCAACGCTGTTGGCGTAATCCAGGCAGAGCGTCCCTCCCCAGAGGTGGACTGTCTCAGGCGTCCGCGACACGAGCATGATTGATATTACCAGTAAACCTTCTTAACCGGTAAGGTGCGGACTTCGTCTAAAAGCCAACTAGACCCTCCAAGTCCGACCGAACGAGGTGATGCCGTGGCAGGACAAGATGTGGCCATCACAGGTGCGGCCCCGCTCACCTGCAAGCTGCGCGTCCGCTACGGGGAGTGCGACCCGCAGGGCGTGGTGTTCAACGCCCACTTTCTCGCCTACTTCGACATCGCAATCACCGAGCTGTTTCGGGCGGCGTGGGGCGGCTACCAGGCGATCGTCGACCGGGGCGTTGATTTCGTGGTCGCCGAGGCAGGACTTCGCTACCGTCAGCCGGCGCACTTCGACGAGGAGCTGAGGATCGAGGTCGCGGTCACTCGCCTCGGGGGGACGAGCATCACCACCAGCTATCGAGTTCTGCGCGACGCAGAGCTGCTGGTCGAAGGCACACTTCGCCACGTCCTGGTCGAGCTCAAGGGGCGCGAGCCGGGTGCGAAGACTGCGATCCAGGATTGGATGCGGGAGGGCCTCGCCCCATATCTCGCCTGATCCGCAGTCCGAGGTGGAACTTCTTACGTAGGAGCACTTCCGCTCTGCGCGAGGCCCAGCACCAGCCGTGCTCACGCGGAAGCGGCTGTGCCGGAGCGCCCCGAGAACTCAGTCAGGCCGAGCGAACTCCGTGAGGCTCAAGCGCAAAGCAAGTGGGACCAACGCCCTTCTCTGGGTGCCAAAATGCCATGCGGGGTCCTGACAGGCGGCGCCTCATCGTCATCCGCTGAAATCCGGCTTCGAGTAACTGAAGCTCCTCGTTGAGCCGAGACTGCTGTAGGTAGGCAGTCGTCAACTTGGGTCGACGGTCTCGGAATTCGACTATCCAACCAGTTGTCACCCAGCGTTCGACTTCGTTCCGCCCTATGACGAGGATCGGCACTTCCCACGTCAACCCGAATTCGGTTTCCTGGCGGAACGTCGCCTGGGCTTCCGGGAAGGCATCGAGTATTTGGTCGTGCAGGACCTGCCAGTGCTCCCCTTCGATCCCGAGTTCGGAGCGAAACACACGCGCCTTGTGTTGGCCGACTTCGTGAGTCTCGCTCAACACGTAGTCCTTCAGCTTGGATTCGGGTATCCAGGCTTGTTCCCACCCGGGAAGTTCCTGCGTGGAAACGGTCTGGCTCGCTTCGGAATGTGCGAATTCGACGAATTCCATAGCAAACGGTGAAGATACAAGACCGACCGGCACCTGTCAGGAATCAAATCTCTCTCTCGCTCCGCGCGAGAGGGATCAGTCGGCGCTCAGTGGCGGTCCCAACAGCGACATGTCGTGCTTCTCGAAGATCGCGGCAACGACGGCTCGGTCTGGTGTCCCGTTCCGAGTGGCGGGTCCCAGCTCTTCGTAGAATAGGTGCCCCCCACCGGGCGTGTACACCACGATGATCTCGGCCGGCGCATCAGTCAGGTTCACAAACGCATGCGGAACCTTGGACGGCAGGTAGGCAAAGCCGCCCTCATCCAAAGCAAAGGTCTCCTCGCCGATCCTGACCTTGAAGCGCCCCGTCAGGACGTGGATCGTCTCCTGCTGCTTGTGGTGCACGTGCAGAGGGGGGCCGCCCTTCGGCGCGACTTCGACGGTGAAGTAGTCGAAGGCGCCGCCGGTGTCCTCGCCGGTGATCTTGAAGACAAGGTCCCGCCCCGGTCCGGATTGCAGCCTGGTGCCCTCGTCTGCTGCTAGGACCGTGTGCTCGGCGACGGTGCTCGGCATTGGGCGTCTCCTTTGCGATTGTTCGCCAGTGGACGGTAAACTATTTGCTATACGCAAATAGTATAGGAGAGTATTTGCAGATGTCAAGTAGTTCTGAGAGCAAACCCGGGGTTGGGCTAGACCTCGACGGGGCACCTGAGCCAAACCCGTTCACGGCCGGCGAGTTCAGCGCTTGGCGCGGGATGCTGCGGGTGCACGCCAGCATCTCTCGAGAGCTGGACCGCGCACTCCTGGCTGAGCACGGCTTCGGCCTTGATGCCTATGGAGTTCTAATCACGCTCGTCACCGCGTCCGACGGCACGCTCGCGATCGGGGAGCTGGGCGAGCGACGCAACCTCAGCCCGAGCGGCGTCTCGAGGTCCGTGGACCGGCTCGCGAAGGTCGGCCTGGTCGAGCGGACCTCCAATCCCGACGATGGGCGCAGCCTGCTCGTCGGACTGACGCCCCAGGGCCTCCTCCGCCTTCGGGCCGCACAGGTCACCCACCACGCGGTCGTTCGCAAGCTGCTGTTCGACCCCCTGAGCGAGCGAGATCTGAAACGCATGGGCGAGCTGTGGGAGAAAGCAATGCCCGGCTCGGTCTCCAGTCCCGTCTGGCCCCTGTGAGCAGCACGGGCGCGGCGCGTCGATCCGAGCGCGGCAGCTAACGGCGTCTCGCTCCTGCAATGTTCGAATAGAGGCAGCGTCAGCCAGGCGGGGCCTCTCACACGATGGGCTTGGTCGTTGGTGGGGGATCTCGGTCGCCCCTGGCGCCCAAGCCGTCCGGGCGGCGAGGGTAGATTCATTGGGTGGCGCGGACCGAGTCGGGATATCTCCCCTGGCAGATCTCCGGCAGCTACCTGGAGGCCTGCAACTGCGAGGCGATCTGTCCCTGCCGGACGATCGGTGGCAGGAAGGGCGGGCGGTCGACCGAGGGAATCTGCCTGGGATCGCTTTCCTGGCAGATCGAGGGGGGATCCGCGGGCAAGGTTGATCTCTCCGGGCTTCGTGTCGTGCTCGCCAATCGCTACGACGACGACGAGCCGGGCTCCCCCTGGGACTTCTTCCTCTACATCGACGAGCGAGCGAACCGCGACCAGCGCGAGGCGCTCGAGGGAATCTTCCTTGGCCGCCTCGGCGGCACCCCCGAGGTCCAGTTTCCGTGGGTCTGGAAGGAGAGCAGGCTGCTCGGGATTCGCCAGGTCTCGATCGAGATCGACCACACGTCGGGCCGCGGCTGGTTCCGCGCCGGTGGCCAGGTCACGGTTCGCGTCCGCGAACCGGCGGCGGACTCCGAGACGGTGACCTGCGTCATCCCCGGACACCATCAGCAGGGCCAAGAGGTGATCGCCGATCGACTCGCGGTGGCCGACGGCGCTCTCGACTTCGAGCTGAGCGGTAGGTGTGGCTACGAGTCGGGCTTTGCCTACTCCTCCGAGAACGCCTGAAGCCCGCGCAGAGGGGAATTACTGCTGAGGCATCGACTCTTGCATCGGGCTGCTGTCCATGGAGCCGCCGTCCATCGATCCTTCCATGCTCCGCATGGCCCGCGTCGCCTTCGGCGACCCCGGCAGGATGAGCCCCGGGACGTTCGCCGGCATGAACACAACTGCCAAGCCGAGGGCCAACAGCAGGATCGCGATCCCGCGGTTGGCGAGCTCCTTCCACGGCAGGAGCTTCTCCACCGCGATCAGGGCTGCGATGAACGCCATCCAACCGAGGCTCATCACGCCAAGCGCGAACAGGGCGCCCATCAGCGCCCAGCAGCAGCCGACGCACCAGCCACCGTGGACGATTCCCATCCGCAGGGCCCCCAGCCGCCCGGGCCGCCAGTGCGTCATCAGGAACATGACGGGGCTACGGCAGTGCCGCAGGCAAACGTCCTTCAAAGGGGTGAGCTGGTAGACGGCCGCGGCGAGGACGATGGCGCCGGCGAGGTACGGGCCGGCATTGCCCCAGGAGAAAACGTCCCCGGTCGCCGCCTTACCGAGCTGGTAGATCCCATAGCCCACCACGCCCGCCGCCGCCCAGGCGACGAGGTACCCGCCGACGAAGAGGGCGGTCGCGCCGATCGCAACCGCTTGCCCTCGTTCCCGCCGCCCCTCCTGGATACGCGCGTGCATCACGACCATTGGCACGATCGACGGGAACATCATCGCGGCCATCATCACCACCCAGACGCCGATGAAGAACCCGAGCGTCCCGGGGTCCGTGCCCGGACCGGCGTCCATTCCGACCATCTGGTCGTTGGTGATCGCCCAGGCAACCGCGGCAAGGGTGACAAGCAGCCCGACGAGCCCTAGTTGGATCAGGCTCGGAAGCGGAGGGACGCGGCGCAGGGCTTCCGATTCCATGACCGCCGTTCGCGCGCGGGGTCCCGCCGCGCTCAGGCTGCCCAGGAGAACTCGGAGGCGGAGAAGCCCGCTTTGGCCTCGTATTGGATGCCGAAGGCGTTGACCTTGGAGCGGGTTGCGCGCGAGATGGTGAACTCGGAACCGGCGGGATGGAAAATCCCCGTGATCTTCGCGGGCTCGCCGGTCTCCACCCCGAAGGGCACGACGTCCTCGATCTCGAAGTCGATCTCGTCGCCGATGCGGATTGAGTGCTTGAGGCCATCCTCGTGAACCTCGATAGGCAGACGCTCGACGCCAAGGTTCTCGCCCACGAGCGGCCCCAGGGACTCCATCGGGCCGCCCATGGCTCCGGAGAAAACGCCGCCGAGCTTTTCCGCCTGCTCCTGGGACGCTGCCGCGTCGATCACGACACCGAGGCGCCAGTTCCCCTCGCTCATCACCTTCGGCGTGTCGCAGACCGCCGCGACGGTGAGCCCGCTCACGTCGGTGCCATCCACCTCGCCGCTCTTGACGTTGAAGACCAAGACGACCTTGCAGCGGTCCCTGGTCGCCCCGAGAGAAAGAGAGGCCGTGCAGGGACATACGACATCGCACGAGCAAGTCTCGAAATACGAGCCAGTGAGGTTCCAGGACATGTCGCCTCCTCGAGACGGGGATTGGGATCACCAACGACTGTAGTCGCGTGGACTAGGCAGGTCAACAATTGCTCAGGAGATCGCAAGCCCTACCCTGGTCGACGCTCCGGCATCACTGAAGTCCTGCCTCCCCGCTTCCGCTTCGCGCGAATGACGATAGGCACGGCGCTCCGTTTGTGGCTGGCAGGGGTAATGGTATGCTGGCATCCCATGCGGCGCACCACCGTGAAGCTCCCCGACGACCTCGATGCCCGGCTTCGCCACGAGGCCGAGCGGCGCGGCGTGACGATCGCTGACGTCACCCGCACCG
>CAZQET010000092.1:0-4964 GCA_964591825.1 uncultured Conexibacteraceae bacterium | reverse complement strand
GCCTGGGTGGAGAGCGAGAAGAGGGTTACGGCGCAGACGAAGAGGATCGCCAGCTCGCCCGCCTTGACGTGGATCCAGCGCGAGAGGCCGCGGCGCTGCGCAGCGGCGAGCGGCATCGAGGCGCCGGCGATGAAGCCGGCGACGCAGGCGGTGGCGTGCAGGGCGAGGACCAGCGAGTTGCGCCAGAGGATCGGCAGCAGGTCCCCCGGTTCGGAGGGTTCGGTCAGGCCCGGCAGGTGAATCGGCGTCAGGTCGGGAGTCAGCGCCCCGGACACGAACCAGACCGCGACCAGCAGCGTCACGGCGATCGTCAGGCTGAGCGCCGTCCAGCCGCGCAGCACCCGCCAGCGCCCCCCGCTCCACGCATCGAGGGCCGCGCGCGTGTCCCGCATCCCATGCGAGAAGACGTGCTCGTTCACCGTGCTCATCGCCCAAGCATCGGCAGCGAACCGCGATGCGTTGAGAAGTGGAGCTGAGGGGGCTCGAACCCCTGACCTTCGCGCTGCCAGCGCGACGCTCTTCCAGCTGAGCTACAGCCCCGGGCGTTGACGCCAGTTTAGCGTCGGGTCCCCATCCTAAGCGGGGCTGGGCTCGACCACGCGGAAGGAGATTCCGGCGTTCTGCAGGCGGGCGAGCAGGGCGTCGCCCATCGCCTGGGTGGTGGTGACCTGGCCGGCGGTCTCGGGCAGGTCGTCGAAGGCGAGGCAGAGGGCCGATTGGGAAAGCATCTTTGCGGTCTCCTCATAGCCGGGATCGCCACCGGAGACCTCGGTGACGACGCGCTTGCCGCCGCCCTCGCCGACGAAGGTGACCTTGAACCAGCTCTTGGCCCGGGTCGCCTCGCTCGGCCCCTCGCCCGGCGAGCGCGCCATCCGCAACAGCAGCTTGCGGGTCGGCGGCAGCTGGGCGAGGGCGATCGCGCCGCCGACCCCGCCCGCGGTCAGGGCAACCGAGGCGAGGTGCTTGGCGACGACGTTGTGGCCGTAGCTGAAGTCGGGGCCGTAGCGCCCGAGCGCGGCGGCGGAGCGCCGCACGACCGGGCCGTCGATCGTCGGGAAGGGGACCACCCATCCGCCGAGGTTGGAGTCGTGGCGCACGCGAGCCGGGGCGGAGTGGATCTTCCGCCCCGCCGCCCGCGGCTCTGCTGCCCGGCGAGCACGAGCGGCGGCCAGCGTCTGCCGCGCCCGCCCGAAGCCGGTGATCGCCGAGGCGAAGGTACCGCCGGAGAACTCGCCGCCGATTCGCACGTGGCCGTTGACGGTCAGTGGCACCCCCTCGGGCAGCTGCTCGACGGTGAACCGGGCGCCGAGGTCGTGCGGGATCGAGTCGAAGCCACAGCAGTGGACCAGGCGGGCGCCGCTGCGCAGCGCCTGGTCGTGGTAGCCGAGCCACATCCGGTCGACGAACTCCGGCTCACCGGTGAGGTCGACGTAGTCGGTGCCGGCGGCGGCGCAGGCCGCGACCAGCGGCTCGCCGAAGAGAATGTAGGGGCCGACGGTCGTCGCGACGACCTTTGCCGATTCCGCCACCCGCGCCATCGCCGCCGCATCGGCGGCGTCGGCCTCGATCAGCTCCGGCGCAGCCAGGGCGTCCCGCCGGATTTCGTCGAGCTCGGCCCGCACGGCCTCCAGCTTGGCGCGGCTGCGTCCGACCAGCGCCCAGCGCAACTCGGATGGCCCGTTCGCCGCCAGATAGCGAGCCGTCAGGCCGCCGGTGAAGCCGGTGGCGCCGAAGAGGGCCAGGTCGTATTCGCGGTCGCGCGCCACCGGTGCATTCTTACTCAGGTTCGCGCCGCTAGGCTCCCGCCAATAGAGGCGACGAAAGCCAATAGCGAGACTGCCGAGGGCGCGACAGGCGACGGGCGGCTTGCCGTGCTGCTGGCGATGGCGATGTTCGTGCTCGTCGTCGACACGTCGCTGATGAACGTCTCGATCTCTGCGGTGGTCGCCGATCTGCACACGACCGTCAGCAACGTCCAGTCGGCGATCGCGCTGGAGGCGCTGGTCTCCGCCGCCTTCATCCTGATCGGCAGCAAGTTCGGTGATCTCTTCGGCCGCAAGCGCGCCTACGTCCTGGGCCTGCTCGGCTACGGGATCGGTGCGGTGGCGATGACCCTGGCGCAGAGCGTGGCCGCGATCATCGTCTTCTGGGCGGTGGTGGGCGGGATCGGCGCCTCGCTGCTGCTGCCCTCCATGCAGTCGCTGATCCACGGCAACTTCGAGGGGGAAGCCCAGCGGCGGGTCTACGCGATGGTGGGCGCCGCGGCCGCGATCGCCGCCGCGGTCGGGCCACTCCTCGGCGGCGTCATAACCACCTATCTCTCCTGGCGGGTCGGCTTCCTGTTGGAGGCGGTGATCATCGCCGTCGTCCTTTCCGGCGCCAGACTCGTTCGCGACGTCCCCTATACCGGACCGCGGGGAATCGACCCCCTTGGCGCCTGCCTCTCCGTCCTCGGCATGGGCGGCGTCGTCCTCGGCATCCTCGTCTGGCAGGAGGGCGGCGAGTCGGTCGCCGCGCTGCTCGCGACCGGCGTGGCCGCGCTCGCGACGCTGGCCTGGTGGCTGCGGCGGCGCGAGCGAGAGGGCAAGCCGGCGCTGCTCGATGCCGACCTCTTCCGCTCCAAGGTCTTCCGGCTCGGGGCGACGGGACAGATGCTCCAGCAAATCGCCCTCGGCGGGATGATGATCGCGCTGCCGATCTACCTGCAGATGGTGCTCGAATACAACGCCCTCGAGGCGGGGCTCTCGCTCGCCCCGCTCTCGCTGACGACCTTCGGGATGGCGCTGCTCGCCGGGAAAAAGGCTGGCGGCCGGAGTCCGAGCACGATCATCAGGGCGGGATTCGGGCTCGTCACGATCGGCCTGATCGCGCTGATCGCGATCGTGCCGCGGGCAGATACCGGCTGGTACCTCCTGATCCCGCTCGCCCTCGCGGGATCCGGGCTGGGCCTGCTGGTCTCTCAGCTCAACAACTACACGCTCTCTCCGATCTCCGAGGAGCGGATCAGCGAGGCGGCCGGCGTCAACTCCGCCTCGGGCTCATTCGGCCTCTCCTTCGGACTGGCCTTCGCCGGCGCGATCATGCTGGCGACGCTCTCGATCGCCTTCACGAACAAGGCCGAAGCGAGCAAGGTCCTCGCCCCGGCGCAGCAGCAGCGCGTCGCCGACGTGCTGGAACACGACGCCGAGGTGATGAGCAACGCCCAGCTCGAAGAGCTGCTCGCCGAAGAGCCCGAGGAAGCGCGCGAAGAGATCGTCAGCATCAACAGCGACGCGAGGCCGCTCGCCCTTCAGGTGGCGTTGGTGATTCCGCTCCTGGCCGGCTTGATCGGGCTGCTCAACTCGTTCCGCATGGTGCGCGCTTTTGAGCTCGGGCCTATGAGGTCCGTTTGATCCCCCGTTTCGTCTGCTTGGCCACCTCGTCGGCGCCCTTCTTGACCTGCCCTTGGCCCGGTCGGTCCGGCCGCAGCTCTTGAGGCTCTGATCGTCGGTCAGCTCGCCGGCCGCCTTCTTGGCGCGGCCCTTGGCCTCGTCGATGAGCTCGCACCGACGGTGACTCTGATCGACTTGTGACCCCTGGGGTCATGAAGGCGTCAGTCACACGGATTCCTCAGCGGCCTGGGAACGGGAAGAGGATCCTCTCGACCCTGTCCACGATCTGGTTGGTGGCTCGGATATTGGACGCCCGAAGCACATCGATGTATTCGTCGCCTTCCGTAATGAACGGCGTCGCTTCACTCCGAGAGCGCCTCTCATCCATAGATGACGGCGCCCTTCGCTTGTCTTTGGCCTCTGGCCATTTCCACGCCCCGGCGACCGGCACGGCCGCTATTGGGCCTGGGTCAGGCCTCCTTCGCCACCTCGTTCGCCGTTTCTCCAACCCCCTGCACCGAGCTCGCCACCCGGCTGACCCCCTGGCCGAACTGATCCGCGCGCTTCGCGATGTCGACGACGGCGTCGCTGATCTTCTTCGCGTCCGGCTTCATGCCGTTCGCCTTCGGCATCGAGACGCCCAGGACCTTGTGACGCTTGCTCGAGTGGGTGGCTGCGATCGCGCCGGCAACGCCGACTAGCGCCGCACTCGAGGCGAGCAGAGGAACCTTCGCTTTGCGCGCAAGCGGTGGAACGCCTTTCGCGCCGCGCTTCACCGAATCGGTGACGCCGTTCGACGTTGATGCTTTTGACTGGGCTGACGTTTTTGACGTCGAGGCCGGCTTCCGGCTCGCTTTCGCTTTGCCTCGGGATCCGCTCGAGCCGTTCGATTTCGAGTTCGCGGACCGAGCTCCACGCGAGCTGGAGCTGGGTCGTCGGGCGTTGGATTTGGATTTTGTATGGGCCACTATGACCTTCCTTTCTTCCCCAGCAGCCGAGAACGCTGCTGCCTCCCGAGAAGGCCCAGCTACCCGTTGTCGGGCGAGGTAATCAATCGAACCACGGCGATCCAGCAGCAGCTCTCCGAGGCACTCGGCCCCGACGCCCTGAGCCTCGTCATCGACCTCAGCAACACCCGTTACGTCGACAGCGCGGGCCTTGACATGCTGCTGCGCCTCAGGGACCGCCTCGACCACCGCCGCGCCAAGCTGCTCCTCGTGATCCCCGACGCCTCCCCGCTCAAGCGCCTGGCCGCGATCGTCGGCCTGCCTGAGGCGATGGCCATCCGTCCCCACCTCAAGGAGGCGCTACAGGAGGCGGCAAGGGCGCAAGGTCAGGGTGCAATGCCCCGTCCCGACTCCGGCGCTTGAGCCGCAGCCCGTGAGCGAGCCAGTCGGGAACCGCGCATCCGACATTGACCCCACCCAGGTGTGGTCAATGTCGGATGCGCGTCTGGCTGTGCTTCGCAAGGCCCGCCGCTACAAGGCGATCAAGATGACCACGGACGAGGGAAGTCCAGAGGCAGCGCCGCCGCCGCGCTTGCAGGTCAGCGAACGACGACCCGCAACCGCTCGGCGTGCGCGCCGCGGCCGA
>CAZQET010000091.1:0-3744 GCA_964591825.1 uncultured Conexibacteraceae bacterium | reverse complement strand
GAGGGTCTTCGAGGCGATCTCCACTGGTGAAGGGGACCCGCACACCCCGGCCTCCTTCCTCGACCTGGGCGCCACCGTGCTGCCGCCGCTGCCCAAGCACGGCGGCGACCGCAACCGCACCTCGCCCTTCGCCTTCACCGGCAACAAGTTCGAGTTCCGGGCGCTGGGATCGAGCATGTCGCTCGCCTTCCCCAACACCGTGCTGAACACGATCGTCGCCGAGGCGATCGACGAGCTTGCCGACGCGCTGGAGGCGAAGACGAGCTCCGGCAAGGACGTCTCCGAGGCCGTGATCGAGGTCGTCAAAGAGTCCTACACGGCCAACAAGCAGATCGTCTTCGACGGCGACAACTACTCGGAGGAGTGGCATGCCGAGGCCGAGCGGCGCGGGCTGAAGAACCTGAAGACGACGCCGGACGCGCTGCCCGAGGTGCTCGCCGACGCCTCGGTCGAGGCCTTCGAGAAATACGGCGTGCTCTCCAAGCGCGAGCTGGAGTCGCGCTTCGAGGTCTGGGCCGAGCAGTACGCGCTGCGGGCCAACATCGAGGCGGAGACGACCTTCTCGATCGCCAAGACGATGATCCTGCCGGCGGCATTGCGCCACCTGGCGCTGATCTCCGAGGCGGGTGTCTCCGCCCTGGAGGATGAGATGCGCGGGGCGATCGAGGAGCTCTCGACCGCGCTCGACGCGCTCCAGCAGGCCAACGCCGAGCCGGTGGAGCTGGAGGGTCTCGAGGGCGCGATTCACGCCCGCGACGTGCAGCTCGCCAAGAGCAGCAGCGTCCGCGAGGCGGCGGACGGGCTGGAGAAGATCGTCGCCGACGACCTCTGGCCGCTCCCCAAGTACGAGGAGATGCTCTTCATCAAGTAGCGAATGGCGCCGCAGGCGCCCTCTCCCGGCGGAGAGGGCGCCTGCCAGCTCAGCTGACGCTGGCGCAGATGGCGTAGATCTGCAGGTCGATTGAGGTGTCTGCGTTTGAGTTGTTGAAGAGCTGGACGGACCAGCCTTTGCCTGTGCCGTTGGGGCCGCTCAGCGAGACTGTTACCTGACGCTGCTGCGCGCTTTGGGCGCCATTGGTGCCCAGATCGGAACCACCGCCGACGACCCTCTTGCTGCCGGGACAGCCAACCGTCTCCAGTGTGCTCAGGCCGCGTCCGGCTTCGCTGTTGGGGACGGCGACTTCTTTGAAGGTCTGACTGATCACCTCGTAGCCGGAAACTCCGGCGGGGCCGGTGGCACCTTTCTCGCCTTTGGGGCCGCGCGGGCCTTTGGCCCCTCTCGGCCCGACCGGGCCGCGGGGACCACGCAGATGGCCGAAGACACGGCACGTCACCCTTCTTTGCCCCGCCAACACTCTTCTCGGGCACTTGACCCTGACCCTGCCGGCCCTCGAGCCGGTTGCCGTTCCTCCCGCCGCCATTGCCACCGCGGCCACTCCAACGACCGCGATCAGGGCGGCGGGCAGGGCGCGGCGAAGCAGACCTGACGAATAACGCATCGTCCCTCCTTGGATCGAGTTCGAATTGACCCGATACCCGGCCTTCAGGCCGTAAATCCTGATCCGGGCCGCTTACTCGTCGTCTTCGTCGCTATCTCGAACGGCGCGGTAGATGATGATGCCGACGGCGAGAGCGCCGAAGAGCGGGATCAAGCCGCCCAGCAAGACCGGCTCCCAGGCCTCTTCGGCACGAACCAAAACGACGACGATTGCGAGCAGCCCGCCCATCACGTTGCAGAGGGCAGGCTAGCGGCGCGGCAGCACCCGCATCCGCAGGCCGCCGCGCGGCGCGAGGGTCGGCATCTGGCGGATGGTCATCGTGCGGCCGGGCATCGCATCGAGGCGCAGGCGCTGCAGCAGCATCGTCGCCACCAGCTTCACCTCGGTCTGGCCGAAGCGTTTGCCGATGCAGGTGCGGCGACCGCCGCCGAAGGGAATGTAAGCGCCGCGCGGCAGGGCCGCCTTGCGCTCGCGGGTGAAGCGCTCGGGGATGAAGGCCTCAGGCTCGGGGAAGACCTCGGGGATGCGGTGGCTGGCCCAGGAGCAGTAGTTGACGTGGGCGCCGCGGGGCACGCGATGACCGCCGAACTCGAAGTCGCGCACCGCCCGACGCGGTCCGAGCCAGGCCGGAGGGTAGAGGCGCAGCACCTCGTCCATCACCATGTCGAGGTAGGGCATCTCGCGCTCGAGCGTGTCGATGTCGGGCGGCTCGCCGCCGAGCACCCGGTCCTGCTCCTCACAGAGCTTCTCGACCACGTCGGGGTGGCGTGCCAGCTCGTGCATCATGAAGGTCAGGGTCGAGGACGCGGTGTCGTGCCCGGCGAACATCAGGGTCATCATCTGGTCGCGGACCTCCTTGTCGGAGAACCCCTTCCCCGCCTCGTCGCGAGCGCCGAGCAGAAGGCTGAGGACGTCCATCCGGCTTTCCTCACCGACAGCCCGCCGCCGGGAGATCTCGCCATAGACGATCTCATCGAGTACCGCTCGCGAGCGCAGCATCTTCGACCAGGGCGAGCGCGGCCCACGCAGCGCGCGCAGGTGGAAATCGCCTCCATAGAAGCCGAGTGCCCGCTCGAAATGCCGAGCCGCCGCCGCCCCCTTTCCCTCCTCATCGGGATCGAGGCCGAGCAGCGCCCGCATCGCGATCCGCATCGCCAGGTTGCGCATCCAGGCGTCGACGTCGATCACCTCCCCGGGCCTCAGCCGGTCGATCACCAGCCGCGACTCGGCGACCATCGCCGCGACCGAGGCTGAGACCTGCTCGCGGTGGAAGGCGGGCATCATGATCTCCCGGGCGCGGTCATGGTAGTCGTCGTCGATCGTCAACAGCCCGTTGCCGATGAGGGGGATCATCTCCCCGAGCCCGGACTCGCGGTAGTGGAAGTTCTCCGGGTGGGTGACGGTGACGAAGTGGTTCGCCTCCGGGCCGAGCATGAAGACGAAGGACTGGTGGACTATCCGGACGCTGAAGATCGGCCCGTAATCTTCGTAGAGCCCGAGCAGCAGCGCGAGAGGATCGCGCACAGCGTGCCATGCCCGAGTGAAGCTGAAGTTCTGGGGGCCGGGCGGGAAGAAGCCGCGACGGCCGAGGTCGATCTCGAGTCGAACGTCGTCGATCAGGCGCAGTAAGGGGTGGGGCCTTACCGGCCTCAATGGCAACGCGCGAGCCGATGCTGTCGGCGTCTCCCCCCCGATCTCGGCATCGTAACCGACGCGATCGCCTGGAGGAATAGCCGGTTGACTGTCTCGTCGTCAGGCCCTGGCCAGCACGCGCATCGGCAATCCCCCGCGTGGTGAGAGGGTCGGCATCTGGCGCACGGTCATCGTGCGGCCGGGCATCGCGTCGAGGCGCAGGCGCTGCAGCAGCATCGTCGCCACCAGCTTCACCTCGGTCTGGCCGAAGCGCTTGCCGATGCAGATCCGCCGGCCGCCGCCGAAGGGGACGTAGGCGCCGCGCGGCAGGGCCGCCTTGCGCTCGCGGGTGAAGCGCTCGGGGATGAAGGCCTCGGGCTCGGGGAAGACCTCGGGGATGCGGTGGCTGGCCCACGAGCAGTAGTTGACGTAGGCGCCGCGCTTGACGCCGTGGCCGCCGAACTCGAAGTCCCGCACCGCGCGGCGCGGGCCGATCCAGGCGGGAGGGTAGAGGCGCAGCACCTCGTCCATCACCATGTCGAGGTAGGGCATCTCGCGCTCGAGCGTGTCGATGTCGGGCGGCTCGCCGCCGAGCACCCGGTCCTGCTCCTCG
>CAZQET010000090.1:0-4989 GCA_964591825.1 uncultured Conexibacteraceae bacterium | reverse complement strand
GCGCGAGCTCCTCGACAAGCTCGCCGGCGCGCTCGCGCAGGGGGCCGTCGCGCGGTGAGCCGCGCCGAGGTCGGCGTCGCGGCGGAGGTCGGCGGGCCGGGGGCGGCCGCTATCTCGCCGGAGGTGCCGCGCGCGCGTGCGCACGCGGGCGAGCGCTCGCGCTGGCTCGCGCTCTACGTCCTGTGCCTCGGCATGCTGATGATCGTCCTCGACGTGACGATCGTGAACGTCGCCCTGCCGACGATCCAGGACAGCCTCGGCTTCTCCCAGAGCGGCCTCGCCTGGGTGGTCAACGCCTACCTGATCCCCTTCGGCGGCCTGCTGCTGCTCGCCGGCCGGCTCGGCGACCTGCTCGGCCAGCGGCGCATGTTCCTGATCGGCCTCACGGTCTTCGTCGCCGCCTCGCTGCTCTGCGCCGTTGCCGAGAACCAGGCGATGTTGATCACCGGCCGCTTCTTCGCCGGCGTCGGCGGAGCGCTCGCCTCGGCCGTGATCCTGGGCATGATCGTGACGATGTTCCCAAAGCCGGCGGAGCAGGCGAAAGCGATCGGCGTCTACGGCTTCGTTGCCTCGGCGGGCGGCTCCATCGGCCTGCTGCTCGGCGGCATCCTCACCCAGGCGATCAGCTGGCACTGGATCTTCGTCATCAACCTGCCGATCGGCCTCGCCACCGCCTACGGCGCCAAGCGCCTGGTCGAGGACAAGCCCGGCCTCGGCTTCAAGGCCGGCGCCGACATCCCCGGCGCGGCGCTGATCACCAGCTCGCTGATGGTCGGCGTCTACGCGATCCTCGGCGTCAGCGAACACGGCTGGGGCTCTGCCCAAACGCTGATCCTCTTTGCCATCTCGTTTGCCCTGGGCGCGGCCTTCGTCGCCCGCCAGGCGAGGATCGAGAACCCGCTGATGCCGCTGCGGCTCTTCCACTCGCGCAACGTGGTCGGCGCCAACCTGATTCAGGCCCTCCTCGTCGCCGGCATGTTCGGCATGTTCTTCCTCGGCGCCCTCTACCTGCAGCGCATCCTCGGCTACGACGCACTCCAGGTCGGCCTCGCCTTCCTGCCGACGACGATCGTGATGGGCGCGCTCTCGCTTGGCTTCTCGGAAAAGCTGATCATGCGCTTCGGTCCGCGCAGGACCCTGATCCCGGGCGTGATCATGGTCGGCATCGGCCTGCTGCTCTTCGCCCGCACGCCGGTCGACGGCGACTACATCACCGATCTGCTGGCGCCGCTGCTGCTGGTCGGCCTCGGCGTCGGCACCTCCTTCCCCTCGCTGATGACGCTGGCGATGTCGGGGGCGACGCCGGAGGACTCGGGCCTCGCCTCGGGCGTGGTCAGCACCAGCATGCAGGTGGGCGGCGCGATCGGCCTCGCGGTGCTGGCGACGCTCGCGGCCCAGCGCACCAATAACAAGCTCGCCGATGGCGCAAGTCATCTGGCGGCGCTCAACTCGGGCTATCACCTCGCCTACGTGATCGGCGCGATCCTGGTTGCGGCCGCTGTCGTGATCGCGGTCACCGTCCTGCGCGAAGCGCCGATGCCCTCGCCCGAAGAGATGGCGGCGATGCAGGCACAGGACGAGCGGGAGCCAGCCTACTCCGAGGCCTGAGCCGCATCGAGGTTCTCGACGTCGAGCAGGTCCTGCGCGCGCCCGGCCGCCAGCTTCATCGTCCGCAGGTCGTCGGCCGAGCAAACGAGCACCTCGACCCCCAGGACCTCGACTTCGCCGGCGCCCTCACGCAGCTCGCTGTAAGGAAGGACACCCTCGATCCCCTGCACGACGTCGAGGCGACCGAGGTCGGTCTCGATCGCCACCTGCTCGCCGCTTGCCAGCTCCGCCGCGATCGAAAATGGCGTGCCAAGCAACGCCTCCCCCCTCTGCACGTGGCCACCGGCGGCGACCGCCACCTCCGCCACCAGCTTCAGGTTGTCGGGATCGGGGTCGACGACGATGTCGACGTCCTTGGTGCCGCGCACGACGCCCCAGGCGTTTACGGCGAGACCGCCGACCAGCACGAATCGGGCTCCCGCCCTAACGAGTCGCGCCAGCAGCTCATCGAAGGCCGGCTCGCTCAAGACGACTTGTGCGCAGCGCCCGCGAACTGCATCAGCTTATGACTCAGCGCGATCCCCTCCGCCAAGTTCACGCTCGGCGACCGCCGGCCGTCCGCGCGCAGCCGCGCCAGCCGTGTCGCCTCATTGGCGGCGGCACCCGAAGTCTTGGCTGAACTCGTCACGTTGAAATCGTACTGGCCGCAGACCCGCTTGGCAGACATCAGGCGTGCGTGCGGTGGACTGGTCAGGGCCCCGGGGCGGACTCGAGCACGCCGAGGATCTCGGTCACGCGGCAGACCAGCAGGCGCTCCTCGTCGACCTCGACCCAGACGCCGGCCGAGGCGGGGAAGACGATGTGGTCGCCGGGCTGCACCGGCATCTCGACGCCGACGTGGCTCCACCAGTCGAGGCCGGGGCCGATCGCCAGCACGATCCCCTGCTGGGGCGGCGGCTCGTGGCTGCCCGGCGGCACGACGAGGCCGGAGCGGCGCACCCGGTCGGAATCGAGCTCCTTGATCACGATCTGATCGAAGAGCGGCCGCAGCTGGTGGCGCACCGACTCGGTGGGGTCGGGTATCTGCGCGGTGCTCACCTCCCTAAGTCTGCCCGATTCCGATGGCCGACCAGGTTGCGCCTCGCTCCGGAATGCAATACTCAAAATCGGGTATGAGCCCAAACGTAACTCGAGGGCGGGGGAGGAGATGACAGATGGAAGCTTCAGCCATCGACCGCCTGCGCTGCGTACTCCTATGCGCTGGCGCAGCCTTTGCCACGCTGGCCCTCTTCGCCGCCTCGGCGAGCGCCGCCAGCTACGTCTCGCTCGGCGATTCCTATGCCGCCGGCCCGTTCATTCCCAATCCGGTGCTGCCACTCGGCTGCCTCAAGTCCGACCACAACTATCCGCATCTGGCGGCGCCGAGCATCGGTCCGCTCAGAGACCCGAGCTGCAGCGGCGCCACAACCGACGACATGGAAAACCCGCAGAGCATCGAAATTGACGGGCCGAACCCGCCCCAATTCAACTCGCTGGAAGCGGGCACCGAAGTCGTCTCGCTGACGATCGGCGGCAACGACATCGGCTTCTCGGAAATTGCCGAGAGCTGCATCACGCTGAACCCGTTCAGCTCGCCCTGCAAGGACAAATACGACTCCGGCGGACACGATCAGATAGCCGAACGGATCGCGGCGACGGCGCCGAAGGTGGCGGCGGTGCTGCAGGGCATCCACAGCCGCTCGCCAAAAGCCCGCGTCTACGTCGTCAACTACCCGGCGATCTTCCCGGAGACCGGCAGCGGCTGCTGGCCGCAGATGCCGATCAGCTTTAAAGACGCGCCCTACCTGCGCGCCAAGGAGCAGGAACTGGACGCGATGCTCGCCACCCAGGCCGCGAGCAACGGGGCGAAACTGGTCAACTGGTACCAGGCCTCGATCGGCCACGACGCCTGCAAGAGCTCGTCGGTGCGCTGGGTCGAACCGCTGCTGCCGGAAAACCCCTCGGCGCCGATCCACCCCAACCTGCGCGGGATGGAAGGTGGGGCGAGCGTGCTCGTCGCCGCGGTGAAAGCGGGCTAGGCGCGCACGAGACCCGCGGCCGCGGCAAGGCGCGGCGGGTCTTCGATCTGGGGATAGTGGGCGAGCTCGGGCAGCTCGCCCACCTCCACCCCCGGTCTGAGCCCGCGCAGGGCGTCCAGCACGGAGGTGGTCGCCACCGGGTCGCGCAACCCCCAGGCGAGGCGCAGAGCGCCGGGCCAGTCGCGGATCGCGCCGTGCCAGCGCCCGGCGAACTCTTCGCGCTGGTCCATGTAGGAGATGAGGCGGTGGCCGAGGGTGCGGCCGCCGTTGTGGCAGACGAGCGACCACTGGTCCGCCGCCTCCTCCTCGCTCAGCGGATGGCTGGCGGAGAAGACCGAGCCAAGTTCGCGGCGGAAGAAGCGCTCGCTGGAGAGGCGGGCGACGAGCGGTCCCAGCGGGCTGCGCAGCGCCCGCTGCGCGCGGGTCGGGCTCGAGGCCTCCAGCACCATGCTGCCGTTGAAGAGGACGATCTCCTCGATCTCGATCTCCAGCTTCCCCTCGAGGTCGCGCGCCATCAGCTCGTTGGCGACCGAGGTGCCCATGTCGTGGGCGAGGATCCGCACCGCCCGCCCGCCGCCGTGCCGGCGCACCAGCTCCTCAGTCAGGTCGGCCTGCCAAAAGAGTCCGTAATCGTGGTCGCGCGGCTTCTCGGAGAGGCCGAAGCCGAGGAAATCGAAGGCCAGCAGCTCGCGCCCCGCAAGCAGCTCGAGCAGTCCCCGCCAGTCATAGGAGCTGGAGGGGAAGCCGTGCAGGAGCAGCAGCGGTGGCCCCTCGCCCTCCTGGCGGAAGACGTGAATCGCCCGCCCGCGAAACTCCTCGCTCGTGCCGCGAGCCGCCCACTCGCGCGTCCGCTCGGTCAGCGCATCCGACATTCACCACACCCCAGTGGGGTCAATCTCCGAAGCGCTTGACGAACTCCAGCGCCTTCTCGGCCACCTCGCGCCAGCCGTGATCGATCGTCAGCGAGTGGCCGCGGTTGGGCATCTCGACGTGCTCGGTCACGCCGGGGTTGTGGCTCTGCCTCTTGTAGGCGCCGCGGCTCATCGCCGGCGGCACCGCGTGGTCGGACTCGCCGGTGAAGATCAGCAGCGGTCCTCGCTCGGGGCTCTTGGTGTCGACCCTGGTCTCCGCGCTGGGATTGAGGTTGGCCATCGCCGCCTGGAAGATCGGCTTGGCCGGCGCGGCGACGTGGTAGCGCTCGTAGAGGTCGCGCGCCTCGGCCTCATCGACCGCGTTGGCCCAGCTGTAGCGGAACTGCTCGAAGCTGAGCGTGACGGTGCGGCCGCGGTTGGCGGGGTTGCGCAGGGCGGGGAAGGTCGAGCGCAGCGCCGGGATCGGCAGCGCCAGCACGCCCTTGAACGGC
>CAZQET010000089.1:0-3993 GCA_964591825.1 uncultured Conexibacteraceae bacterium | reverse complement strand
CACGACGCCCTCCTCGAGCGCAGCGCGGGTCGCCTGCAGCGCGTCCTCGACGCGATGCTTCTTCTCCTTCATCTCGGTCTCGGTGGCGGCGCCGACCTTGACCACCGCCACACCGCCGGCCAGCTTGGCGAGCCGCTCCTGGAGCTTCTCGCGGTCGAAGTCGGAGTCGGTGTTCTCGATCTCCTGACGGATCTGGTTGATCCGGCCCTTGATGTCGTCGGCTGCGCCGGCGCCGTCGATGACCGTCGTGGTGTCCTTGGAGACGACCACGCGGCGGGCTTTACCGAGCTGGGAGAGCTGGGTGTTCTCCAGTTTGAGGCCCATCTCCTCGGTGATCACCTCGCCGCCGGTGAGGATCGCGATGTCCTCCAGCATCCGCTTGCGGCGATCGCCGAAGCCCGGGGCCTTGACCGCGACGCCGGTGAAGGTGCCGCGCAGCTTGTTGACCACCAGGGTCGCGAGGCACTCGCCCTCGACGTCCTCGGCGACGATCAGCAGCGGCTTGCCACCCTGCATCACCTGCTCGAGCACCGGCAGGATGTCCCGCACGGAGCCGATTTTCTGGTTGGCGATGAGGACGTAGGGGTCCTCGAGCACGGCCTCCATGCGGTCCTGGTCGGTGACCATGTAGGGCGAGATGTAGCCCTTGTCGAACTGCATGCCCTCGGTGAACTCGAGCTCCATGCCGAAGGTCTGGCCCTCCTCGACGTTGACCACGCCGTCCTTGCCGACCTTGTCGATCGCGTCGGCGATCACGTTGCCGATGTCGTCGTCGGCGGCGGAGATGGCCGCCACGCGGGCGATCTGCTCCTTGCCGGCGACCTCCTTGGACTGCTTGCCGCGCAGGTCCTCGACGACCTCGTCGACGGCCTTCTCGATGCCGCGTCGCAGGGCCAGCGGGTTGGCCCCCGCAGCGACGTTCTTGAGGCCCTGACGAACGATGATCTGGGCCAGCAGGGTGGCCGTCGTCGTACCGTCGCCGGCGACGTCGTTGGTCGCCGTGGCGACCTCGCGGACCAGCTGAGCGCCCTGGTTCTCGAAGACGTCCTCAACCTCGACCTCACGGGCGATGGTGACGCCGTCGTTGGTGATTGTCGGCGCGCCGAACTTTTTGTCGAGCACCACGTAGCGACCCTTGGGGCCGAGCGTGACCTTGACCGCGTCGGCGACCGCGTCGACGCCCGCCTGCAGCGAGCCGCGCGCGTCCTCTCTGTACTTCAGCTCCTTGTGAGCCATCTCTGTTCAGTCCTCCTTGTTCTAAGTCCTGATTGGCGGCGGCTAACCGAGCTTGGCGAGGACGTCTGACTCGCGCAGCACGAGCAGATCATCGCCATCGATCGTGACCTCGGTACCGCCGTATTTGGAGTAGAGGACCTCGTCGCCCTCGCTCACGTCGATCGGCTGCCGGGTGCCGTCTTCCTTGACCGCGCCATCGCCAACGGCGACGACCTTGCCCTTCTGCGGCTTCTCCTTGGCCGTGTCGGGGAGGACGATGCCGCTCGCGGTCGTCTCCTCCTCCTCGATCGGCTTCACGATCAGCCGGTCCCCGAGGGGCTTCAGCTTCATCCGTATACCTCCATGTATGGGTTCAGGGGTGGATCAGAAGTTCGTGACTGGCTTGGCACTCTCGACGCGAGAGTGCCAGAGAGGCGAAAGATAGCGAGGCGCGCCGCTCGGCGCAGCTCAGCCGCTGGCCAGCAGGCGACAGCCCAGCAGGCGGGCGATGCCCTCGCCGCCACGGGCCATCACCCAGTCGTGGTTCCACTCGAAGGCCGGCCGGGCGATCGGCGCCACCAGGTTCATCCAGGCCTTCGTGGTCGCCACGTTCCACTCATAGAGGACGGCGGTGACGCCATCTTGATCGTAGAGGCGCCAACGGCCGACGCCGGTCAGCTCGCCCACCGCGTTCGCTTCGAGCAGGTGCGGTCGCTCGACCCTGGTCGTCGTCACCTCGAACTCGACGCGGTAGGGCAGCAGGCTCTTCCAGACGAGGCGGGAGACCGAGCCGACCCCGTCGATGCCGGTCCCCAGGTCATCCCCCGGCCGGATTTCCTCGGCCTCCTCGACCCCGCGCCACCACTGCGGCCAGCGCTCTTGGTCGTAGATGGCGTCCCAGACCCGCTCGCGCGGCGCCTCCAGCAGCCAGGTGGTGAGGAACCGGTAGTCGGCCACGGGGTTAGATACGGGCCGCGCGGCTCACGGGCTCAATTGTGGTGCGGGGTCTCCCCGTTGCCGAAGTGCGCTCCCGGAGGCTCGACGATCTGCGAGAAGCGGATCACGGTGACGTCTTCGTCGGGGGCGACCGGCTTGCCGTAGATCTGTTCGAGGAACTTGACCTCGTCCTCGAGGCGGCGGAACTCCGGGTTGTCGTGCTCGATGTCGCGCGGAGAGAGCTCGGAGACCCGCTTGACCTCCACGTCGTCGATCACGGCGGTGAAGATCTTCTCGCGCGGGCTGTGGCGGAAGCCAACCGTGATCCAGACGACCTGTCCGCGCTCGTACTTGTTGCTCTTGTTACCAAGGCGAATGGTTGCGGTCTTGCGACCGCGCTTGAGCTGGTCGACGAAGACCGGCGAATAGAAGTTGAGAACGTAAATCCCGCCCCTCATGGGAAAGCGAGCGTATCTGACAGAGCGCCGCACAGCGTCCCGGGGCGGCGCGACTCTGACTGGAGGCGGGGTTATAGCGGTGGACGCACGGACTACCCAGTTTTGGACGTTCGTCGACCGGAAGTGTAGGCAGGCCCCAAACGGGTCGATGGGGGGTGCATGGATCGATCGAAAGCCAGGGGGCGCTCCCTTCTACTGTCGTTGTCGATTGCGAGCGCGCTCGCTCTGCTGCTCGCCCTCACGGCCAGCGCCAGCGCTGCCCAGTGCCACGGCAAGCACGCGACGATCGTCGGCACCCCCGGCGACGACGTGCTGATCGGCAAGAAGGCAAGTGACGTGATCTACGGCGGTGGGGGTGACGACAAGATCTACGGTGGGCCGAATGGCAACGACACGATCTGCGGCGGGCCGGGCAACGACAAGATCTACGGTGGGCACGGCTTCGACAAGCTCTACGGCGAAGGCGGCAACGACAAGCTCGACGGCGGCAGCGGCTCCGACCATCTGGAAGGCGGCGACGGCAACGACGAGCTGATCGGCGAAAAGGGCAAGGACAGCCTGCTGGGAGGCGGCGGAGACGATCGGCTGCTGGGCCAGAAAGGACCCGACCACCTGCTCGGCGGGCCGGGCGACGACTACGCCAACGGCGAAAAGGGCAGCGACGACGAGGATGGCGGCCCGGGGAACGACATGCTCTTCGGCGACAAGGGCAACGACGAAATCGAAGGCGGGCCGGGCGACGACCACATCGAAGGCGGGCCGGGCGACGACCCGGACCTCGAAGGGGGACCGGGCAGCGACTTCGTCTTCGGCGGCGCCGGCAGCGACCACGCCGACGGCGGCGAAGGCGACGGGGACGTGGTCCGAGGCGACAGCGGCGAAGACACGCTCGACGGCGGGCCTGGAACCGACGACATCGTCTCCTACGCGAGCGCCACGCGCGGCAGCGTCGTCGTCGACCTCTCGACGGGGCGCTCGAAAGGGGACGGCCACGACACCCTGACCGGCTTCGAGGACGTGGTCGGCTCACCACAGGCCGACGACATCATCGGCGACGGCGAAGTCAACCGACTCGACGGTGGGGTCGGAAACGACGACCTCGACGGCATGGGAGGGCCCGACGAAGCCTTCGGCGGCGAGGGGAACGACGAATGCGACGGCTTCGCAACCGAGCATTCCTGCGGCCCCGAAGAGGCGCCTCCAGCCAACGGCACCTTCGTGATCCTCAATCAGGGCCTCGATGGCAGCAGCCTGATCGTGCAGGGCGACAGCCGCGCCAACGACATCCACGTCTACTTCAACGACGGCACCTGGACGGTCAGCGAAGAAGGTCCGATCGTCTCCGGCGAAGGCTGTCAGTCCTCGACATCGAGCAGCCTGATCG
>CAZQET010000088.1:0-17885 GCA_964591825.1 uncultured Conexibacteraceae bacterium | reverse complement strand
TGGGACTCGGGCGAGCCGGCGTCGGCGCAGCCGATCGACCCGGGTCCGACGCTGGAGCTGCGCACCGGCGACGACGTCGTTCACGCCAGCTTCGGCGACGGCGTTGTCACCGCGGTCGAGCCGGGCGGGGTCGTCGTCGTGCGCTTCTCCGGCGATGGCAGCGAGCGCAAGCTGATGGCGGATTACGCCCCGATCAGGAGGAGGTGAGCATGGCGGCGAGGATCATCGATGGCAAAGCGGTCGCGGCTGCTGTGCGGGGGCGCGTTGCCGCGGGGGTGAGGGAGTTCGAGGCCGAGCACGGGCGCCCGCCGGCGCTCGCCACCGTTCTGGTGGGCGAGGACGAGGCCTCCAAGGTCTACATCGGCGGCAAGCGCCGCGCCTCCGAGGAGGTCGGCATTCGCTCGATCCACAACGGTCTGCCGGCGGAGACGAGCGAGACGGAGCTGATCGGCCTGGTCGAGAGGCTGAACGCCGATGTCGGGGTCGACGGCATCCTCGTCCAGCTGCCCGTACCCGACCAGATCGATCCCAACCGGGTGATCGCCACGATCGACCCGACCAAGGACGTCGACGGGCTGACGCCGGTGAACGCCGGGTTGCTTGCCCATGGCATGCCGGGTCTCGTCTCGTGCACGCCGGCGGGGGTGATCGAGCTGCTCGATCACGAGGGGGTCGAGCTGGAGGGAGCCGAGGCCGTGGTCGTCGGGCGCTCGAAGCTGGTCGGCGTGCCGGTCTCGCGCCTGCTGCTCGCCGCCAACGCGACGGTGACGGTCTGTCACTCGCGCACGCGCGACCTGGCCGCGGTCTGCCGCCGCGCCGACGTGCTGGTGGCGGCGGTCGGCGTTCCCCGTCTGCTGGGCGCCGAGGCGATCAAGCCGGGCGCCGTCGTCATCGACGTCGGCGTCAACCGCACCGAGGACGGGCTCGTCGGCGACGTCGACTTCGAAGCCGCCGCGCAGGTCGCCGCCGCGATCACGCCGGTGCCAGGAGGCGTCGGCCCGATGACGGTGGCGATGCTGCTCGCGAACACGCTGGCCGCCGCCCGGGCCCGGGTGTAGGTCCGGGCCGAGCGTTGGGCGAACGGAGGGGGCGCTCGATGAAACGGCTCGACAAGCTCGGCTCGGGGGAGAAGATCGCCGGTGGCTCGGCGATCTTGCTCTTCGTCTTCATGTTCTTCGACTGGTTCGGAGTCAAGGTCTCAGGCGTGCCGGGCTTCTCCGGCTCCGTCGGCGGAGGCGGCAGCGCCTGGGATGCCCTGGACGTGATCCCGATCTTTCTCGTCCTGGCGATCGTCGCGGCGCTGGTGATGGTCGGCCTGCGCTTGGTCGACTCTGACTCGAAGCCGCCCATTCCGCCGAGCGTCATCGTCGCCGCCCTCGGCGCGATCGCGGTACTGCTGATCCTCTACCGGATCGTCGATCCACCAAACGGCGGCACCTATGGCGGGGTCCCGGTCGATACCAATCTCCAAGTCGGAATCTTCCTTGGCCTGATCTCGGCTGGCGGCATCGCCTACGGCGGCTACTCGGCCATGCGAAGAGAAGGCATCACCTTCGGCGATGCAGCCGACCGGCTTTCCAGCCGCTGACGGGGTCACCCGGCCCTCTCGGCGATCCCGCTCGCTATGCAGTTAGCGAAGGCGATCACGGTCATCATCGGGTTGACGCCCAGCGAAGTTGGGAAGATGGAGGCGTCGGCGACGTAGAGGTCTTTGACGCCGTGGACCGCCCCCTCGGATGAGCAGACGCCGTCGCCCTCGGGCGCGATCCGGGCGGTGCCCATCGGGTGGAAAGCCTCGAGGCGGAGCTCACTCGGCTTGAAGCGGGTCGCTTCAAATGTGGAGAGATCCGACGGCCTGAGAGCGCCGGCGCGGGCGATGTTGGGGTAGACCTCGGTGGCGCCGGCGGCGAAGTGGATTTCGGCGGCGCGGGCGATACCGAAGACGAGACGATCGGCGTCCTCGCGGGTCAGCGCGTAGCTGACGCGCAGCGATCCGCCGGCAAGCGAGACGCGGCCGGCCGACTCGTCGGAGAGGTGGACGCCGATCGAGCCGACGCGGCCGAATTCGAGCATCGCGCGCTGGTGCTCGGCTCCGGTCCCCGGCAGCCAGGCGCCGCCGAAGGCCAGCGGGGTGAAGGTCGCCTCCAGGAGCAGCCCCTGGGACTCCCACTCGTCGACGTAATAGCTCTGCATCACTCCGTCCCAGCCGCGAACCTCCTCGTCGTAGCGGGCGCCGACCCAGCAGGCGGGATGGATGTGGAGGTGCCGCCCCACGGCGCTGCCGCCGATCCCCGAGCGCAGCAGCAGCTCCGGCGTCCCCAGCGCCCCGCCCGCGACGATCGTCCCCATTCGTCCTCGCACCTCATACCGCCGAGGTGCCCCCAAGCGATCTCTATCTCGACCTTGGGGTTCGTCGCTGGGTGAGAGGAGGCAGCTCACGCCTGCGGCGCGCCCGTTCTCGATGAGGATGCGCTCGGCTTCGACCCCCGTGCGCAGGCGGGCGCCGGCTGCAACCGCACGGGGCAGGTAGCTGACGTGCATGCCGCGCTTGGCGTCGATTGCGCAGCCGAGGGGACAGCTGCTGCACTGGACGCAGTCGCCGGCGTTGCGCGAGATCGGGCCGCCGGAGGCGCCGAGCGCCGCCGCACCCTCCATCGTCAGCTGGCCGTTGCGACCCATGCGCTCGGGGTCCAGCGGCGTCACGTTGAGGAACCGCTCCGCTTCCTCGAACCCGTGCTCCAGATCCGTGGCCCACTCGATTCCGTAGCGCCGGCGCCAGGCCTCGAGCATCCGATCGGGCGCCCGGAAGCAGGTGCCGGAGTTGACCACCGTGGTGCCGCCGACCGCGCGGCCGACCGGCACCGGTATCTGCGGACGACCCTCGGCAATCGTCAGGCCGCCGTCGCGATAGAGGGCGGAGATCGCCGTCAGCGGCTCCTCGGGGTAGCTGCCGCGCTCGAAGCTCTCGCCGGCCTCGAGCACGATCACCTCGAGCCCGGCCTCGGCCAGGGTCGCCGCGGCGACGGCCCCACCGGCCCCCGAGCCAATCACGACCACGTCGCACTCCTCGGTCTCGCCACTCGGCCGGGTGTCGCCCAACGATCCGGCTGGCCCGGGCACGCTGCCGTTGCCGAGGCGGCAGCTCCTGCTCGTCCCGATCCGCGCCTCCACCGCGGGCGCCGCCGCGTAGCCGAGCGTGGTCAACAGCTTCGCCATCAGCAGCAGCTCGTGGTGGATGGCCAGCCGCGAGCCCTCCATCTGACGCAGGAAGTCCTGGCGCGCGGCCGGGCCGAGCCGGCTGAAGCGCCAGGGAAAGGGCAGCCACTCGAAGACCCGCAGCCCGAGCTTGATCCGCGCCAGTGCTCGCGGCGAGACGGAGCGCAGGAGCTCGGCGATGGGAGCGGAGACCGCGACCTCGCGCTCGGCCGCCGGCAGGCCGCCGACGCCCGGCGCCATCGCGGCGCAGATCGCACTCAGGGTTCGCTGCTCGGCGGCGCCCAGCCCCGGCGCGCGTCGTCAGCCCGGCGCCGGGCTGCGGCCGATGCGGCCCGCGAGCGCGAAGAGCCAGAGCGCAAGCAGGGCGAGGAAGCCGTCGACGAGGAAGTTGAGCAGGTAGATGAAGACGTGTTCCTGGATCAGGAAGAAGGCGAGCGAGCCGAGCGAGGAGGCCGTCTTACCCGCGGCGAGCACGAGCAGCAGAGGTCGATAGCGGACCACGTCGGCTTGGGCGACGAGGCAGATGCCGGTGATCACCACCATGTAGGCGAAGCCGAGTGCCAGCCACAGGTACTGCTGGGTATGCGGCGCCCGGGTTTCGTTGCCGAACCATTCGCCGACGTCGGAGATGACGTCGAGGACGCCGCTAGGCACCGCGATAAAGAGGATGCCGACGACGGCAAAGGTCGCCGCCAGCATGCGCAGGGTCAGCACCGCGGTGCGCTCAGCAGTCTCGCCTCTCATCCCGCGCGGACTCTAACCTGCCGACGACCTAGAATCGGCCGCCGTGATCGAGCGCGAGCAGGTACTCCACGTGGCGAAGCTGGCGCGGCTGGGGCTCGCCGAGGAGGAGGTCGAGACGATGGCCGGGGAGCTCTCGGGCATCCTCGAGCACGTCGACCGGATCGCGGCGCTCGACCTCGAGGGGATCGAGCCGACCTCGCACGTGGTCGAGCTCGAGAACGTCTGGCGTCCCGATGTGCCCCACGAGAGCCTCGAGCGCGACGTCGCACTCGCCCAGGCCCCCGATCCCGCCGAGGGGGCCTTCCGAGTTCCCTCGCCACAGGCCGAGGAATAGATGGCGGAGCTGCTCGCGCTGACGGCCGTCCAGGCCCACGAAGCGATGGTCTCGGGAGAGCTCGACGCCGGTGAGTACGCGGCGGCATGGCGCCAGGCCGCCGCCGACGACGACCTCAACGCCTACCTCTGGCGCGACGAGGACGGCGCTGAGGGCGCGATCACGGTAGAGCAGCCCAGCATCGCCCCGGTCGCGGTCAAGGACATCTTCTGCACCGAGGGCGTCCCGACCACGGCGGGCTCGCGGATCCTCGAGGGCTACCGGCCGCCCTACACGGCGACCGCGGTGCGCAAGCTGCTCGAGGCGGGAGCGCCGATCCTCGGCAAGACCAACATGGACGAGTTCGCGATGGGCTCCTCAAACGAGAACTCGGCCTACGGGCCGGTGCTCAACCCCTGGGACCGGACGCGCGTTCCCGGCGGCTCCTCCGGAGGCTCTGCGGCCGTCGTCGCGGGAGGGCTGGCGCCGTGGGCGATCGGCACCGACACCGGCGGCTCAATCCGCCAGCCCGCCGCGCTCTGCGGCATCGTCGGGTTGAAGCCCACCTACGGCGCGATCTCCCGCTACGGGATGATCGCCTTCGCCTCCTCGCTCGATCAGTGCGGGCCGCTCACCCGGACCGTTTCAGACGCCGCCCTGCTGCTGGCGATGCTGCAGGGCAGGGACCCCTGCGACTCGACCTCGGTCGGCCTGCGCGCCTCACCTCGTCTGCCCGATCGCGAGGATCTCAGCGGCCTGCGCTTCGCCGTGCCCGCCGACCTGGAGGGCGAGGCGGTGGAGCCCGGTGTGCGCGAGGTCTTCGAAGCGACGCTGGCCACGATCCGCGAGCTCGGCGGTGAGATCGCCGAGGCGCCGCTGCCGCACGCCGAGCACGGCATCTCCGCCTATTACGTGATCGCCCCGGCTGAGGCCTCCGCCAACCTCGCCCGCTACGACGGCGTCCGCTACGGCATGCGGGCCCCCTCGAGCGGCGACGTGATCGAGATGTACGAGGCGACCCGGGCACAGGGCTTCGGCGCCGAGGTCAAGCGGCGGATCATGCTCGGCACCTACGCGCTCTCCTCCGGCTACTACGAGGCCTACTACGGCCAGGCCCAGAAGGTGCGGACCAAGATCGTCGCCGACTTCGATGCCGCCTTTGCCGACTTCGACTTCGTCGTCACCCCGACCTCGCCCTCGGTCGCCTTCGGCCTCGGAGAGAAGACGGCCGACCCGCTGGCGATGTACCTCAACGACTTCTTCACCGTGCCGATGAGCCTCGCCGGCATTCCGGCGGTCTCGATCCCGGCCGGGCTCGCCGAGCCGGCTGGCGGGGGTCCGCAGCTGCCGGTCGGTTTCCAGCTCGCCGCTCCCGCCTTCGCCGAGCAGAAGCTGCTCGACGCGGCGCACGCGCTCGAGCGGGCGATCGGCTTCGAGGCGCGGCCCGAGGGGGTCCCCGGTGGCTGAGCTGGAGGCCGTGATCGGGCTCGAGATCCACGTCCAGCTGGCGACGCGGACGAAGATGTTCTGCGGCTGCGAGCTCTCCTTCGGCGAGCAGCCCAACGTCCACACCTGCCCGGTCTGCCTCGCTCACCCCGGCGTGCTGCCGGTGGTCAACGAGGAGGCGATCCGCTACGCGCTGAGGATCGCGGCGGCCCTGGAGTGCGAGGTGGCGCCGCGCTCGATCTTCCACCGCAAGAACTACTTCTATCCGGACAGCCCGAAGGCGTACCAGATCAGCCAGTACGACATCCCGATCGCCGGCGCCGGAAAGCTCGGTGACGTGCGCATCCATCGCGCCCACCTCGAGGAGGACGCCGCGAAGATGATCCACGTCGGCGAGTCGGGCCGCATCCACGGCTCCGGCGCCTCGCTGGTCGACTTCAACCGCGGTGGCACGCCGCTGGTCGAGATCGTCACCGAGCCCGACCTGCGTGGCGCCGCCGAGGCCGCAGCCTGGGCACGTCTGCTGCGCGAGACGGTGCGTCAGCTCGGCGTCTCCGACGTCAACATGGAGGAGGGCAGCCTGCGGGTCGACGGCAACATCTCGGTGCGCCCCGTCGGCAGCACCGAGCTCGGCACCAAGACCGAGTTGAAGAACATGAACAGCTTCCGCTTCCTCGAGCGGGGAATCGAAGCCGAGCTGGAACGACAGCGAGCGCTGATCGAAGCGGGGGAGAAGGTCGAGCAGGAGACGCTCCACTTCCACCCCGAGGACGGCAGCCTGCACCCGCTGCGCTCGAAGGAGGAGGCGCACGACTATCGCTATTTCCCCGAGCCCGACCTGGTCGCGATCGTGCCGACCGAGGCAATGCTGCGGGAGGCGCGCGAGTCGCTGCCGGAGCTGCCCGCGCAGCGGCAGTCTCGCTACGAGGCCGAGCTGGGACTGGCGGCCGACGTCGCCGCTCTGCTCGCCGCCGACCCGGAGACCGCGGAGTACTTCGAGGCTGCCGCTGAGAAGGCCGGGGGGGTCGAGCCCCGCGTCGTCGCCAACTGGGTCACCGGTGAGCTGGCGGCGGCCCTGCGCCAGGACGGGGGGGAGGCGATCGCGGTGGAGTCCAAGGTGACCCCAGAAGCATTGGCCAGCCTCGCCGCCATGGCCGCCGAGAAGAAGATCTCCCATGGCAGCGCCAAGGCCGTCCTCGCCAAGCTCGTCGCCGAGGGCGGCGATCCCGCCGAGATCGTCGAGCGCGAGGGCCTCGCCCAGATCTCCGATTCGGGCGAGCTCGAGTCCATCGTCGCCGCCGCGGTCGAGGCCAACCCCGAGGCCGCCGAGCAGATCCGCGCCGGCAACGGCAAGGCCATCGGCGCCATCGTCGGCGCCGTCATGAAGCAAACGAAGGGAAGAGCGGATGGCGGCGAGGTCAACCGCTTGATCAAGAAGCAACTGGAACTCTGACGCGCTGGGGCGAGATCGTCCAGTCCTTCCCTTAGTCAGGTGTGAATGCCACCGAGGCGGTGGTCTTGGTCGCGTTTGCCGGCGTGATGCGGGCGCTCATAGCGCTCGCATCGAAGCTGGTCGATCGACTGGGACCGCCGCAATAAGAAACGGCCCCCGAGGACATCCCCCCGGGGGCCGTTCAAAGGTGTGAATGCAACCGATGGCAGGACCTTATCGTCGCGTGGCAATCAGGGCAAGGTTCTCGCGTGCTTGCCGGGTGAGTTCGTGCTTTCCAGCACTTTGTAACAACTTGTTACAAAGTGCTACCGTCCGTCCATGGCCTGGAACGTCGTCATCGCCGGGGGTGGATTCGGGGGGGCGATGGCGGCGCGGGAGCTGGAGCGGATCATGCCGCGGCAGTCGACGCGGCTTGCGCTCGTCAACGACACCAACTTCATGCTCTACACGCCGTTCCTGCCGGAGGCGGCGGCGGGGACGCTGGAGCCGCGTCACGTGGTCACGCCGCTGCGCGACATTCTCAGGCGCACCTATCTGCGGCTTGGGGCGATCGTCGCCCACGACCCGGCGGCCAAGACCGTCGAGCTGCGCACCCGCGAGGGCGCGTCCGAGCAACTGCCCTACGACCAGCTGCTCCTGGCGCTCGGCTCCGTCTCCAGGGTGCTGCCGGTGCCCGGCCTCTCCGAGCATGCGATCGGGTTCAAGAGCCTCGCCGACGCGATCTGGCTGCGCAACCACGTGATCGAGACGCTCGAGGCGGCGAACGCGAGCGAGGATCCCGCCCAGCGCGACGAGCTGCTCACCTACGTCTTCGTCGGCGGCGGCTACGCCGGCCTCGAGGCGCTGGCCGAGCTGCAGGACTTCGCCGCCGACGCGATCGAGAGCTATCCGCGGGCGCGCCTACACGGGATGCGCTGGGTGCTGGTCGAGGCAACCGATCGCGTCCTTCCCGAGATCGACGCCGAGCTGGCCGAGTACGCCCTGCGCGAGCTGCGCGGCCGCGGCATCGACGTGCGGCTGGGCACGACGCTGGAGGAGGTGACTGCTGACAGCGCCCGCATCGCCACCGGCGAGAGGCTGTCGACGCGCACGGTCGTCTGGACCGCCGGCGTTGCGCCTCACCCGAGCCTGCGCCAGCTTTCCGTGCCGCTGGACGACCGCGGCCGGGTGCCGGTTGACGACCACCTGCGGGTCGAGGGCATGGACTCGGTGTGGGCGATCGGCGACTGCGCCGCTGCCCCGGACCCCCGCGGCGGTCTCTGCCCGCCGACCGCCCAGCACGCGGTGCGCCAGGGCCCGGTGGCGGCGCGCAACATCGCCGCAGAGCTCGGCATCGGCAGCGCGCGGCGATTCGCCTACAAGGGCAACGCCGCCTTCGTCAACCTCGGTCGGTACAAGGCGGTGGGCCGGATCGGTAGCCGCACCTTTCGTGGCTTCCCCGCCTGGTGGCTTGCGCGGACCTACCACATGAGCCAGATCCCGGGCGCCGCCCGCAAGGCGCGCGCCGTGATCGACTGGACCGCCAGCCTGCCCTTCCGCCGCGACATCTCCGAGGTCGGCTCGATCGGCCATCCGCAGCCGCTGCGCCCGCACTCGCCGCCGACCGCCACCGGCAGTCCGCTCGAGCGTCATGATTGAGCCGTGGGCTACGAGTACCTCGTCATCGCCTTCTTCTTTGGCCTCGCCACGGCGATCATCGGCAAGGGCAAGGGAAGCTCCTTCTGGATCTGGCTGATCGTCGGCACCGTCGTCCCGATCCTGGGCCTGATTGCCGCGATCCTCTACCGTCGCGACAAGGACGAACCCGAACGCCAGTGCCCCAACTGTCGCAAGGCGCTGAAGCTCTACGTCCAGGTCTGCCCCCGCTGCGGCACCGATCTCTACCTTCCGGACCCGGCTGCCGTCAGGCACCCAGGCGTGCGCTGATCAGCGCAGCCAGGTGCGCACGATCGCGTTGGCGAAGCCCATTCCGTAGCGGAAGACCGCCGGCTTCTTGGAGTGGCCGTGCAGGCGCTGCTCGACCGTGATCGGCACCTCCTTGGCGGGGATGCCCCGCTTGATCGCCTCGATCATGAACTCGGAGGTATGGAACTGCTCCTGGCGCAGCACGAGCTGGGGCAGGACCGTGGTTCGCACCGCCCGGTAGCCGTTGGAGCAATCGGTGACGTGAGTGCGGGTGATGAAGGAAACGAGGCGGTTGAAGAAGACGATGCCGAGCTCGCGGGCGAAGTGGTTGCGGTCGGCATGGCCGAGCACCCGGGAGCCGTGGGCGAGGTCGACCTCGCCAGCGAGCACCGGTTGGACCAGACGCTCCATCTCCGAGGGCAGGTGCTGGCCATCGGCGTCGAGGGTGACCACCACCTCGGCGCCCGATTCGACCATCAGCCGGTAGCCGGTGCGCAGCGCGGCCCCACCGCCGCGGTTGATCACGTGGCGGGCGACGACCGCGCCGTGCTCGGCGGCGACGTCTCCGGTGGCGTCGCGCGAGCCGTCGTCGACGACGAGCACCGCGGTCTCGACCCCGCAGACCTGATCCGGCATCAGGTCGAGCACGTGGCCGACGTTCTCGACCTCGTTGTAGGCGGGGACGAGGATCGCGATCTTGCTGCGGAAGCGCTCGGGCAGGTCGGCCTGGCGGAACTCCTCCCAGGCAAGGCCCTCCAGCACGGCGGAGAGCTGGCGGGCGTTGCGAGACGCCTGCGAGAGTGCCCGCAGGACCAGCAGGAAGAGGATGAAGATGGCGAAGACGGCGAGCCCGAGGATGCGTCCGCCGTTGCCCTTTTCGAAAGAGAAGGCCGAGAGCAGCTCGTCGGTGACTTCGGTGCCGGAGACGATCGCCAGGCCGAGTCCGGCGAGCAGCAGGATCAGCACGTCGGCGTTACGCAGCGAGCGGCGGCGCAGCACGGCGTAGGCAACGATCGCCAGCGCGACGAGCAGCCCAGCGGCGCGCAGCGCCGTCAGCTCGGCCGGGAAGATGCCTGCGTAGAGTGCCACTCGAGCCGGGAGGATAGGGCCGCAGCCCCCTGCGCAAGCGTTGCCCCGGCGAGTGGAAAGATCAGCGTCATCAGCACCTCATTGCGGCGCGGCGCCGCCAGCGAGATCGCGCCGACGACGGTGACCAGCGCGATTGGCGTCGCCATCGCCGCCAGCTCCCACCAGCGACGCCTCAGCGCGAGGATCGCAAGGCCCGCCAGTGCGAGCAGAACGAGCAGCGTCTGGACGACCCTGCCCGTCGTGCTTTCCATCGCTTCGCCGATCCCAGCCGTCCACATGCGCCACGTCTTGCGCGCCGTCATCGCCAGGTAGCCGACCGGATCTTCGCCGAAGAACCTGGAGAAGTTCTGCTTGCCGATCTTGCCCAGCGCTTCGTCGCGCGGCAGGTCCGGATAGCGCTCGGCAACGCGATCGAACAGCGGTGTCGGATCGACTTCTTCGAGCGCGCGCGAGTGCGGGTCGTATTCACGGTGCAGGTAGCGCTTGGTCAGGATCGCCTTGACCCGCTGGTATTCCCCGTCGGCCGGCAGGAACGTGCCGACGTAGAGCGCCTTGCCGCCGCCGGTCGAGATCGGGACCGTGCGATGGAGGACGACCTGGTTGCGGATCGCCCAGGGGAGGATCGGCAGCAGCAGTCCGACCGCGAGCAGCGCGGCCGGTACGAAGCTGGCTCGCCAGCCCCGCGCCAGGCCGACGCGGATCAGCGCTAGAGCCGCGAAGGCCACGCCAACCAGCAGGTACTCGGGGCGAAACATCGCGGTCGCTCCGAGCAAGAGGCCTGGGACGAGCCACCTTGCCACGGGGCGGGAGTGGCCATTGCTCGGCTCGCCGGAAGCCCAGAGGAAAGCCAGGACCGCAGCGGGAAGCGTGAGCATCGCGGGGGGCTCGCTGTACAGCGCCCCCACCGAGTGGATGAAGGGGGGGTAGATGGCCACTCCGAGGGCGGCAAGGAGGCCGGCTGGACCGCAGGCGATGCGGCGGCCGAGGAGGTAAACGACGAGGATGGTGGCGAGACCCAGGAGCATCTCAACGATGCGGGCTGTGCCTTCACGTGCTCCCGCGGTGGCGTAGAAGCTTGCTGCGTAGAGGAGGGGGGCGCCGGGCGACCAGTCGCTTGGATCGTGGAAGGTGGGGCCGCCGAAGGCGCCTTCGGTGTAGAGCGACTTCGAGAGGGCGTAGTAGGCGTGGGCGTCGTCGCCGGGTCGGGGCAGCGGCTCGACCACCCGGTAGGCGCGCACCCCGAAGCCCAGCAGCAGGATCGCCGCGAGCAGGATCAGGGTCTTGCGACCATGGCGCTCCGGCAGCTCACGCACCCACCTCCTCAGCGAGTCCATCGCGGCAGGCTATCCCGGCGATTCGGTCGCAGCCCTTCGGCGAGCCAGACCGCTCCGACGCCGGCCAGGGCGGCAACCAGGGGCATCATCACGAGGACGCGGCGCGGGGAGGCGACGAGCAGGGCGCTGATCGCGGTGATCGCGAGGAAGATCGTCGCCAGCAGCAGGGCCTCCCAGCGCCGCTGCTTCGCCAGCACGACGAGACCGACCAGGCCGAAGGCGACAAGCAGCCAGTGAAGCAGCTGCCATCCCGGCTCGCGCATCACGTCACGCGGGCCGTGCGACCAGATTCGCGCCACCTTCTTCGCCACGAATTCGGCGTATTCGAGCGGCTCTTCCGAGACGTCTTCCCAGAGCTGTTCCTTGCCCATCTTCGATAGGGCCTTGTCGGTTTCCAGCCCGGGATACCTCTGCTCCGCCAGCCGCGCCAGGATCTGCTCGAGTCGCAGCCGTTCCACCGCATGTGGCCCAAACAGCTGCGGGTGCCGTTCCACCACCTCCGCCCCGACCTTTTCCGGATCCCCATCCGAAGGCAGGTACGTCCCCGCAAAGAGCACCTGACCGCCACCGGTCGAGACCGGCACGAGTCGATCGAGCGCCAGCGCGTTCCGTACCGTCCACGGCGCCACGATCACCGCCGCGCCGACCAGCACGATCAGTGCTTGGACCCACGTTCCGGGCCACCCGCGCCGCCCGTTGCGAAGGAGGGCCACCAGGCTCACCAACACGGCGACCCCGAGGTACTCCGGACGCACCAGTGCCAATGCCCCGAATAGAGCTCCGGGCGCCAGCCATCTGACGCGCGCCGAGGCCGCTGGTCCCGCCGCCCAGAACGTCGCCAGGACTGCCGCGGACAACAGCGTCGCCGCCAGCGGCTCTCCCATCAGCATTCCCTGGTACTCGAGAAGAGCCGGGTAGATCGCGACTGCCGCCGCGCCGATCAGCCCCGCCGCCGGTCCCGACAATCGGCGCCCAATCAAATAGGCGAAGAGCACGGAGAGCGTTCCGATCAGCGCCAGGACGAGCCGCGCGGTGCGTTCGTGGATACCCCCGGTCAGCTTGTAGATCCCGGCCACGAGGAGGGGAAGGCCTGGGGAGTAGTTGCTGGCGGGTTGGGTTGCGTCGGCGCCCAGCGTGAAGCCGTCGCCGTGATCGAGGTTTGCGGCGATCGTCGCGTAGGCAGCGGCGTCGTAGACCGGCGGGCGGCCGTCCCAAGCTTCTCCACCCCGTAGCCCGAGGCCGAGGAGCAGTATCGCGGCCAGGGCGGAGAGCCCCGCCCGTCCGCCATTGCGCTCCGCCAAGCCGCTCACGGCCAGGATGCTATGGCGCTATGCCGGCGTTCTCGTCCACGCTGCGTCACCCGCGTCCGCTACGCTGCCGCGACCTATGCGCGTTCTCATTCTTGGGGGCGACGGCTACCTGGGCTGGCCGACGGCCCTGAGGTTCTCGGCCCGCGGCCACGAGGTCTCGGTCGTCGACGACTTCTCTCGCCGCCGCTGGCACACCGAAGCCGGCACCGGCTCGCTGACCCCGATCGCCGGCCTCGACGAGCGAATCGCGGCCTGGAAGGAGCTCTCCGGCGAGGAGATCCACAGCTTCGCCGGTTCGGTCCAGGACGGCGACTTCCTCGACGGCGTCGTCGCCGAGGTTCGCCCGGAGGCTGTGGTCCACTACGGCCAGCAGGCCTCGGCGCCCTACTCGATGGCTTCGCGCGAGAAGGCGGTGGAGACGCAGCACGCCAACGTGATCGGCAACCTCAACCTGCTCTTCGCGATCCGCGACCACGTGCCCGACTGCCACCTGGTCAAGCTCGGCACGATGGGGGAGTACGGCCAGCCCAACATCGACATCGAGGAGGGTTACATCGAGATCGAGCACAAGGGGCGCAGGGACACCCTGCCCTACCCGAAGCTGCCCGCCTCGCTGTACCACTGCTCGAAGGTCCACGACTCGACCAACATCCACTTTGCGTGCCGCACCTGGGGCCTGCGCGCCACCGACCTCAACCAGGGTGTCGTCTACGGGATCGAGACCGAGGAGACCGTCCGCGACGAGCGCCTCATCACTCGCTTCGACTACGACGAGATCTTCGGCACCGTGCTCAACCGCTTCTGCTTGCAGGCGGTGATCGGCCACCCGCTCACGGTCTATGGCTCGGGCGGCCAGACCCGCGGCTTCCTCAACATCCGCGACACCCTCGCCTGCGTCGAACTGGCGGCGTTGCACCCGGCTGATTCCGGTGAGTTCCGCGTCTTTAACCAGTTCACCGAGCAGTTCTCGGTGAATGAGCTGGCCGGGCTGGTCAAGCACGCCGGTGAGCACCTCGGCTACGCGGTCGAGATCCAGCACTGCGAGAACCCGCGGGTGGAGAAGGAAGAGCACTACTACAACGCGATCCACACCAAGCTGCTCGACCTCGGCCTCGAGCCGACGCTGCTCGGCGAGGAGCTTGTCGAGTCGATGATCCACGCGATCGAGCGCTACAAGGGACGCGTGATCGAGTCTTCCATCGACCCGAAGACGCGCTGGAGCCCGGGGACTCCCGTTCAGCTGTAGGTCGCGGCTGGCGAAAAAGCCCTGGTCGGCAGGCAGGGTGTCGCTGGTAGCATCGCCAGCACGATGAGAGCGGCGGATGCGCTGATGCAGAGCTTGAAAGCCGAGGGCGTGGAGCACGTCTTCGGGATCCCCGGTGGGGCGAATCTGCCGACCTATGACGCGTTGGTCGATGCCGAGTTCCGCCACATCCAGGTCCGCCATGAGCAGGGGGGCGGGCATGCGGCGGAGGGCTATGCCAAGGCTTCGGGGAAGGTCGGCGTCGCCTTCGCCACCTCGGGGCCGGGCGCGACCAACCTGGTGACCGCGATCGCGGACGCGATGCTGGACTCGGTGCCGACGGTCTTCATCACCGGTCAGGTGCGGACCGAGCTGATCGGCACCGACGGCTTCCAAGAGGCCGACATCCTCGGCGCAACGCTGCCCTTCGTCAAGCACTCGTTCGCCGTCACTGACCCGCGCCAGATCACCGAGTACGTGCACGAGGCCTTCCACGTTGCCTCGACCGGGCGCCCGGGGCCGGTGCTGCTCGACATCCCGCAGGACCTCTCGCGCGCCGACATCGATTACGCGCCGCGCACCGAGCCGGTTGAGCTGGCTGGCTACAAACCGCCGAGCGCGCCCAACATCAAGCAGGTGCGGATCGCCGCCAAGGCGCTCGCCAACGCGCGCCGGCCGATCCTCTATACGGGCGGCGGGGTGATCAACGCCAATGCCTCGGAGGAGCTGCGTGAGCTGGCCGCCTCCGATCGCCTCCCGGTCACCTCCACCGTGATGGGCCTCGGCGCCTACCCGGCATCCGGCGAGCAGTGGCTGGGGATGCTCGGCATGCACGGCACCCGGACCGCCAACTACGCGATGGACGAGGCCGACCTGATCGTCGCGATCGGCGCCCGCTTCGACGATCGCATTACCGGCAAGCTCTCCGAGTTCGCCCCGCACGCCAAGTTCATCCACATCGACATCGACCCGGCGGAGATCTCCAAGAACGTCCCCGCCCACATCCCGATCGTCGGTGACGCCAAGCTGGTGCTGCCGGCGCTGACCCGCGAGTACCGGGCGCTGCAGACCGATCCCAGCCGGCTCGAGGAGTGGTGGAGCCGGATCCGGGCCTGGCAGGAGGAGTACCCGCTGCGCTACGACGAGGGCAAGGACGGCGAGATCAAGCCGCAGTTCATGATCGAGGCGATGCACCGAGCCACCGGCGGCGATGCGATCCTGACCTCCGACGTCGGCCAGCACCAGATGTGGGCCGCCCAGTACTACGGCTTCGAGAAGCCGCGCCGCTGGATCAACTCCGGCGGCCTCGGCACGATGGGCTTCGGCCTGCCCGCCGCGGTCGGCGCCAAGGTCGCCTGTCCGGAGGAGACCGTCGTCTGCCTCGCCGGCGACGGCAGCCTGATCATGAACTGCCAGGAGCTGGCCACCTGCGTCTCGCAGGAGATCCCGGTCAAGGTCTTCCTGATGAACAACGGCTACATGGGCATGGTCCGCCAGTGGCAGGAGCTCTTCTGGGACCGCCGCTACAGCTCGGTCGAGATGGGCCCCAGTCCCGACTGGGTGAAGCTGGCCGAGGCCTTCGGCGCCACCGGCCTGCGCTGCGAGGACTCCGGTGAGCTCGAGGAGACGATGGCTAAGGCGCTCGAAGCCGACGGGCCGGTGCTGCTCGACGTGCGCGTCTCTCCCGAGGAGAACTGCTTCCCGATGATCCCGGCGGGTGCCGCGGCCAGGGACATGGTGGGCTGATGGAGGCGGGAACCCCACAGGTGGTGAAGCTCGAGGAGCTGCGCGTTCCCGGGCAGCTCAGCGGCCGCAAGCACATCCTCTCGATCCTGGTGGAGAACAAGCCCGGCGTGCTGGCGCGCGTCGCCGGCCTCTTCTCGCGGCGCGGCTTCAACATCGACACGCTCGCCGTCGGGCCAACCGACGATCCGAGCGTCTCCCGCATCACGCTCACCCTCGACGGCGCCGTGCACCCGATCGACCAGGTGACCAAGCAGCTTCACAAGCTGGTCAACGTGCTCAAGATCCGCGACATGGAGCCGGAGGAAACGGTTGCCCGCGAGATGGCGATGTTCAAGGTCTCGGCTGCGGTGGAGAACCGCTCCGAGATCATGCAGTTCGCGGAGGTCTTCCGCGCCAAGATCGTCGACGTCTCGCGCCGCGCATTGACGATCGAGGTGACGGGGTCGGCCGACAAGATCGAGGCCTTCGAGCGCATGATCCGCCCGCACGGCCTCATAGAGATGGTTCGCACGGGCGAGATCGCCATTGCTCGCGGCAGCGACTGAGCGGCTGCTGCCCACCCTCGAACGGGCGCAGGCCCGGGGGCGGCGGACACTTGCCAGCGTCACCGTCGCCGTCGAAGACCTCGATCCCTGCGCGGCGGTTTTCGCCTCTCGCCTCGCCTCGGACCGCTGGTTCTGCTGGGAGCAGCCCGACCGGGGCTTCGCCCTGGCGGCGCTCGGTGTAGTGCGCGAGGCCGCCTCGCGCGGCAGCGAGCGGTTTCGCGACGTCGCCGGGGAGTGCCTCGCAACGGAGTCGGCGAGCGACGAGCCGTCCGGTCTGCCCGCCGGTGCCGGCGTTGTCTGGGTGGGTGGCTTCGCTTTCGATCCCGAGGGAGGCTCCAGCTCGGACTGGTCGTCACTGCCGCCGGCGTCACTGTTGCTGCCTGAGCTCTCGCTCTGCCGCAGCGGCGAGCGGACGTTCCTCACTGTCAACGCCGAGGTGCGGCCGGAGGACGACCTCGAGCGCATGGCGGCTTCCCTTCGGGCCCGGCTTGCCGGCTTGCGCGAGGCAGAGCTGCCATTGCTCGATCCGCATCCGACGGCACGCGCGGAGATCGCCAGCGTCCTGTCGCCGAGCGACTTCGAGCGGATGATCGCGGCTGCCACCAAGCGGATCCGGGCGGGGGAGATGTCCAAGGTCGTGCTTGCCCGCGAGGTCGTGGCCACGGCAGCGGCTGCCCACGATCCGGCGGCGGTCTTCGGGGCAATGCGAGAGCAGTTCCCGGCCTGCTTCTGCTTCTGCGTCGGCACCCCGGAGGCGGCTTTCATCGGCGCCAGCCCCGAGCTCTTGCTGCGCCGATCCGGTGCCGGCGTTTCCACGGTGGCCCTCGCCGGCTCCACCCGCCGCAGCTCCGATCCGGCCGTGGACGATCACCTCGGCGAGCAGCTGCTGCGCAGCGCCAAGGACCGCGAGGAGCACGCGATCGTCGCCGAGCGCATCGCCCGCTCCCTGCGTCGTCACGCCGTTTGGGTGCAGAGCGCGTCCGAGCCGGAGATCGTCAGGGTCGCCAACATCCAGCACCTCGCCACCCCGATCGTCGCCCAGTTGGCCGAGCCGCGGTCGGCGGTCGAGCTCGCTGGCATGCTGCACCCGACCCCGGCGGTCGGCGGCGAGCCCTGGCATGCGGCCGAGACGGCGATCGCCGAGCTGGAGCAGATGGACCGCGGCTGGTACGCCGGCCCAGTCGGCTGGATGGATGCCGCCGAGGACGGCGAATTCTGCGTCGCCCTGCGCAGCGCCCTGCTCCGCGACCGCGAGGCCCGCCTCTACGCCGGCGCCGGCATTGTCGCCGATTCGGACCCAGCTGCCGAGCTGGCCGAGACCGAGGTCAAGCTCGGCGCCCTTCTGCCGTTGCTGGCGGAGTGAGGCCCCAGTCCGCATCGGCGGGTCTCTCGCGAGGTGGTCGAGGGCCGTGCAGGACGCGACCGACCGGCCCGTGTCGAACGAATAGGCCGTAGGCGGGATAGATCACCGCAAGGGTTGCGGCGACGAGGATCGGTATGCGCGCGGCTCCCGGCATCGCCAGGCCGGCGATCGCGACCGC
>CAZQET010000087.1:0-5022 GCA_964591825.1 uncultured Conexibacteraceae bacterium | reverse complement strand
GCAGGCGCGCTTCACCGGTTTGCTCGTGGTCGCGATGCCGACCGGGGGCGCCCTCTTCGCCGAGTTGCTGCAACCGGGGTTTCTCGCCAAGGTCGTCTCCGCGCCCGCTTCCTCGCTGCTGCTCGTCCTCGCCGCTGCGCTCCAGGTCGCCGGCTTCTTCGCGATCCGCCGTCTTTCCCGGGTCGCCGAGTGACGCCCGTGTCGCTGCTCGCGGCGCTCGCGGTCGTGTTCGCCGCCGTGGGCTGGCGTGACCTGATGGCGGCCCGTGCGCCCGGCAAGGTCCGCTGGGCACCGCGCCTCGACGGCCGTGCGGCGAGGGCGGCCCTGCGCCTCGGCCTGCCCGCCCGGATCGCGCGGGCTGGGCTGCGCGAGCGGCTGCCGCTCGCCACCGCCCTCGCGGCTAAGGTCGCCTGCGCCCTCTCCGGTGGTGCGGTCGGCCTCGCGGCTGCGCCCGCGGCGCCGGGTCGTACTTCGCTGCTGGTCGCCGCCGGCCTGCCGGCGGCCGGCTTCCTCCTTCCGGACGCACTGATCGAGCGGCGGGCGCGGGCGCGGCACCGCCGCCTGCTCGCCGCGCTGCCCGACGCCTGCGATCTGCTCGCGGTCGGCGCCGCCACCGGGCGCGGCCCGGCGGTGGGATTCGCCGAGATCGCCCGGGCCGGCGACGGACCGCTTGCCGACGAGCTGCGGGTCGCGGCTGCCGAGCTCGGCTGCGGACAGCCGCTGAGCGCCGCTCTCAGCGCCCTGCGGGACCGCGTCCCGGGCACCGAGATGGCGACTCTCGCCGCCGCGATCGAGCGCTCGCGCCGCTACGGCTCGCCGCTCGCCGAGCAGCTGCAGCGCCAGTCGGTTGCCCTGCGACGGGCTCAGCGCCGCGCCGTCGAGGAGCATGCCGCCCGCGCCGCCCCCAAGATCCAGCTAGTCATCGCCCTCGTCCTCGTCCCGTCCGTCCTCCTCATGATCACCGCCGCCCTCATAGCCAACGCCGACGTCCTCCTCAGCGGCTTCAAGTAAGAGCAGCTAAAGCAGAGCGACGGACCCAATGCTCGCGTTTTAACGCCGCTTCTGTCGCGGGTGGCGCGGTGGCGGGGGTCCCCCATAGCGGAGGACGCCGAAGGCGTCCGAGTACATGGGGGAGGGCCGCCGCGACAGGACCCGCGGCCCCAGGCGGTGCTGCAACTGCCCGTGCATTGGGTAGTCGTGTTGCAAAGTGGGGGAAAGTGGGGTACTGTGCCGCTCGAGTTGAAGCCCAAGGACCGGGGTGGTGAGGTTCCTCCCACCTCATCACTCCGGTCCTAACTCTCTTCCCAGGTCCATTCGACAGCTCGCACTGAAAGGAACCGGCGTTGGCATTTCGGGGCCTCTACGAGCACAGTCTCGATTCGAAGGACAGGCTCACGGTCCCGTCCAGGTTCCGAGCCGCGCTCTCTGACGGAGTGGTTCTCTCCAAGGGCTTCGACCCCTGCGTCTGGGTGCACGCGCCCGCGGAGTTCGAGCAGCTCTCCGACCGCTTCCTCTCCCCGCACAGCCCCTTCGGCCGCGATGCGCGGGCGCTACGGCGCCGCTTCCACGGCGGCTCCTTCGACGAGAAGCTCGACTCCGCCGGTCGCATCCACGTGCCGAAGCCGTTGATCGAGCACGCCGGCCTCGCCGGTCCCTGCGTCGTGATCGGCGCCGGCGAGTACCTGGAGATCTGGAGCGCCGAGGCCTGGGCCGAGCAGGAGGCCGAGCTCGACTCGGCCGCGCCGGAGATCGCCGAGGGCCTCGCCGCGAACGGAGCGTCTGAGTGAGATGGCGACCCGAGCGCACCAAGGCCCCACCGTCCACAGCCCGCGCCTGAGCCGCGCAAACCTTCACTACATGCCGATCGAGCACAAACCCGTTCTCGCCGCCGAGTTGCTCGAGCTGCTGGCGCCGCAGCCAGGGCAGCTCGCGGTCGACTGCACCTTCGGTGGCGGCGGCCACGCTCGCCGTCTCGCCGCCGCGCTTGGCCCGGCCGGGACGCTCGTCTGCATCGACCGCGACCCCGAGGCGCTGTCCCGCTACGAGGACTTCGCCGCTGAGGCCGCCTGCGCGACCCGCTTCCTCTCCACCGACTTCGCGGCAGGTCTCCGGGCCCTGCGTGGCGAAGGCATGCGTCCAGACATGGTCTACATGGACCTCGGAATGTCCTCGATGCAGGTCGACGCCTGGGAGCGGGGCTTCTCCTACTCCTATGAGGCGCCGCTCGACATGCGCATGGACCCGCGCCAGCAGCTGAGCGCCGCCGACATCGTCAACGAGTGGCCCGAGTCGCGCCTGGCACAGGCGCTGCGCCGCTTCGGCGAGGAGCGCTATGCCGGGGGCATCGCCCGCGAGATCGTCCGCCGCCGGCCGCTCTCGACGACCGCCGAGCTGGTCGACGCGATCAAGGCCGGGATACCGGCCTCGGCGCGGTTTGCGGCCGGGCATCCGGCCAAGCGCACCTTCCAGGCGATCCGCATCGCCGTCAACGGGGAGCTCGATTCGCTCGAGGACGCGCTGCCCACGGCCTGGGGCATGTTGGCGCGCACCGGCCGGCTCGCCGCGATCTCCTTCCACTCGCTCGAGGACCGGCGCGTCAAGCAGTTCCTCGCCGCGCGCGCCAAGGGCTGCGTCTGCCCGCCTGAGCTGCCGGTCTGCGTCTGCGGGCGCGAGCCCGAAGCCGAGCTGCTGACCCGACGGGCGGTGGCTCCGGGACCGGACGAGGTTGCCGCCAACCCGCGCGCCCGCTCTGCGCATCTGCGCGCCGCCGTAAAGATCGGGGAGGTCGCCTGATGGCTGCCACGGCGACCGCCCGCCGCGCACCCGCCGCCGCGCCGCCGCGCCGCAAGCCCCGCGCGCTGAAAGCCGCGCCCGCGCGCAACGCCGCCGCGGCGCCCGCTCGCAAGGTCCCCGCCCGCCACAGGGCACCGGCCCGCCGCCCGGGCGGTCAGCTGATCCCGATCGCCGCCGGAGCCGCCACCGCGGTGCGGCAGCTGCCCGACTCGGGGCTGATCGTGCGGATGACGCGCGGCCGCCTCTGGATCGGCGTGCTCGGCGTGCTGCTGGCCGGGATCGTCGCGATCAACGTGGTCACGCTCAGCCTCTCCGCCAGCGCCGCCCATATCGAGCGCAACATCCAGGCCCTGGAAGAGGAGAACCCGATCCTGCGCAGCCGCGACGCGGAGCGCTCCGGGGTGACCCGCGTCCGCCACGACGCCGCTGCGCTCGGGCTGAGCACGGCGACCAGCGACCAGATTGGCTACCTGCGCGCCTCTCGCGACGACGCCGCGGTCGCCGCCCAACGGCTGGCCGCCGCCGCGGGCTACTAGGGCCGGCCGGCGATGCGGGTGATCGAGCGAAGGATCGGACTCCTCTTCGCCGGCTTCCTCCTCTGCTTCTGCGTGATCGCCGGCCGCGCCTTCTGGCTGCAGGGGGTGCAGGGCTCCAAGCTCGCCTCGGAGGCGATCGACCAGCAGACGGAATCGATCCCGCTGCCGAGCCTGCGCGGCAGCGTGCTCGACCGCCATGGCAACGCGCTCGCCGCCTCCGAAGACGCCGCGACGATCTTCGCGGTTCCGGCGGAAGTCGACAAGCCGGCCCGCGCGGCCGAAAAGCTGGCGCCGATCCTCGGTCTCGGCGAGCGCCAGGTGCTCGGCGACGTGACCGCGGAAACGAGCTACTCGGTGCTTGCCCATCAGGTCGATCTGCCGACCACGAAGCGAATCGAACGGCTCGGGCTGCAGGGCATCGGCGAGGACCCCGACAGCCGCCGCACCTACCCGCAGGGGGATCTGGCAACGCAGGTGATCGGCGTGGTTGGCTCCGAAGGCCAGGGACTGAACGGGCTTGAGGAAGGCGAGGAATCGGTGCTGCGCGGCAGCGACGGCGAACGCCGTATCGTCACCGACGCGACCGGCGAACCGATCCGGCTCGAAACCGCCCACGAAGCCGAGAACGGCGAAGACATCCAGCTGACGCTCGACCCCGCGATTGAGCAGAAGACCGAAGAAGTGCTGGCTCAGGTGGGCGAAACCTACGCCCCCAAGGGCGCCACGGCGATCGTCATGGACCCACGCAGCTCGCAGATCCTGGCGATGGCCAACTGGCCGCCGGTCGACCCGACCGACCTCGCCGGCAGCAGTCCCGAAGACCTGATGAACCGCGCGACCGGCTTCACCTACGAGCCGGGCTCGACCTTCAAGGCGTTCACGGTCTCCGCCGCGCTGGAGGAAAAACTGGTCACCCCGGAGACCTCCTTCTACCTGCCCTCGCAGCTGCACGTCGCCGATCGGATCATCGAAGACGCCGAGCCGCGGCCGCCGGTGACCCTGACGGTCGCCCAGATCCTCGCGCAGTCCTCCAACGTCGGCGCGGCGACGATCGGGCTCGAGCTCGGCGCCACGCGCTTCAGCCGCTGGATCGATCGCTTCGGCTTCGGCCGCCCGACCGGGGTGCAGTTCCCGGCCGAGGAGCGGGGGATTGTCCCCAAGCTCGACGAATACTCCGGCTCGACGATGGGCAACCTGCCGATCGGCCAAGGCCTCTCGGTGACGCCGATGCAGATGATGGCCGGCTACGAGGCGATCGCCAATGGCGGCATCCTGCGTCGCCCACAGCTGATCGAGAAGATCGGCGAAGAAGAGGTGAGCGAGCCCAAGGGCCATCGCGTGATCGCCTCCAGCGTTGCCGCCCAAGTGCGGGAAATGCTCGAGGGGGTGCTGCAGGCCGGCGGCACCGCCTCGGAGGTGAGCGTGCCCGGCTACACCCTGGCCGGCAAGACCGGGACCGCGCAGGTGGCCGAAAACGGGACCTACTCGGAAACCAAGTTCGTGGCGTCCTTCATCGGCTTCGCCCCGGCGCAGGATCCGAAGCTGCTGGTTGGCGTGGTGGTCGACCAGCCGCAGGGGGAAATCTACGGCGGGTCGGTCGCGGCGCCGGCGTTCGGCAAAATCGCGGAATTCGCGTTGCCCTATCTCGGGGTTCCGCAGGAATAGGTGGGGGCGTGGGGGGGCCCCCCCCCCC
>CAZQET010000086.1:0-4539 GCA_964591825.1 uncultured Conexibacteraceae bacterium | reverse complement strand
GATCCCGCGCAGCTCAGGCGGCCGGTCTGCGGTGAGCGCGATCAGCGGGACCGCTGACTCGTCCGCCTCGCAGATCGCGGGGTGGTAGTTCGCCGCCGCTGTCCCGGAGGTGCAGAGCAGAACGACCGGCGTCCCACTCGCCTGCGCCGCCCCCAGCGCGAAGAACGCCGCCGAGCGCTCGTCGACGATCACGGTCACCTCAATATCGGGCTGCCGCCAGAGCGCAACCGCGAGCGGCGTCGAGCGCGAGCCCGGCGAGACCACGGCGAGCTTCACCCCGCCGCGCGCCAGCTCCTCCACGAAGGCCGAGGCGAGCGCCGTGTTGCCGTTGGTCGGGTCCATCCGCCGGGAGACTATTGGCGAGCTGCGCCCCATATGGCGACTTACCCGGCGTATATGACGGGAAAGTCGCCAGATCCCCTACAGGCGATGGGCGGCAAGCGCCTCCTCGTCGATCTCGATCCCGAGGCCGGGTCCCGTGGGGAGGTGCAGCATCCCCTCGCGCAACTTGCATTCGTCTGAGGCGATCGTCGAGGAGAAGAGCCGCTGAGTGGCGAGGCCGTGGGCGAGGCGCGGTGTGTCCTCGAGGGCCTTCGCGTCGAGGGTCTGGGCCGTCTGGGCCGCCGCCGCGATTCCCACTGGTCCGTCGAGGGCACTGGACAGATAACAGGGCATCAACTCGGCGATCTCGATTGCCTCCTCGGGTCCGCCCACCTTCGAGAGCTTGACGCCGGCCATGTCGCATGCACCCAGTCGGATCGCGCGCTCCGCGTCGGCGCACGATTCGATGCTCTCGTCCCCGGACACGGGGATCGAGGTCGCCTCGCCGATCTCGGCGAGTGCCTCCAAGGTTGGCGCTGGTTGCTCCACAAGCTCTACCTTGAGCGGCTCGATCTCGAACAGGATCCGCTTGGCGGTCTCCACGTCCCAGGCTGCATTTGCGTCGACGCGGATCTTCGCCTCCGGCCCGATCGCCTCGCGCACCGCCCTCACTTGTCCCACGTCGTTGCCGACCCCGAGCTTGAGCTTGAACGTGGTGAACCCCTCGCTGGCCCAGCGCTCGGCGTCCGCTGCGACCGCGTCCGGCTCTCCCGCAACCAGCGTCGCGTTGCAGGCGACCGGTTCCCCGATAGGAGCCTCGGCGTCCGATTCGGCCGCCACTCGCCGGCTGCGCAAGTCGAGCAGCGCGGTCAGCGCCGCGCACCGAGCTGGCGCCGAGAGTCCCAGCGCTTGTCCCCGTAGCCGGTCCTCGTCAAGCGCCTCCAGGTCGCCAAGGCCTTGCAGTTCGGTAACCACCGTGGCCAGGGCAGTCGCGCCACGCAGCGACAACGGCACCGCTTCCCCCAGTCCGGCCAGACCCTGCTCCGAGCGCAGCCGCAGCAGGACCATCTCGCGCTGCGTCAGTGTCCCGCGCGCCGTTACGTACGGCTCACGAAACGGCAACGCGTAGGGCACGACCTCGATGCTCGCAATCCTCATATCTAAGGTCTACGCGAACTGCATCAAATTCTCTACCTGCCAGACCGAGAATTTGATGCAGTTTGTCCCTAGGAGGGATTGGCGAAACCCGCGCGCACGCCTGGCGACGGCGGACACTGCGCGGTGCGGCGTCCTCAGTCGCCCGAATAGCAGCGCTTGGTCCGGCGCTCGCCAGATCGTACACGCGGGTTTTGCCAATCCCTCCTAGCCGGCCAGCAGCAGCCCGATCGAGACGAGCAGGCTGTAGGCGCCAAGCAGGGCGCCGGTTTTGGCCAGGGCGGCGTTGAGCGACGGACCGTCGGTGCGATTGGTCAGCGTGCGCATCGGCTCGAAGGCCAGCGGCAGGGCGAGCAGGCCAATCAGTGGCAGCCAGCTGCCGCCGCCGGCGAGCAGGGCCAGGGGCAGGACCGCGAAGGCGCCGAGGACGAGTGACCGGTAGAGAACCACTGCCTGGCTGCGGCCCATCCGCACCGCCAGGGTCATCTTGCCGGTGCGTCTGTCGGTCTCGAGGTCGCGGACGTTGTTGACGACGAGGATCGCGGTGGCGAGAAAGCCGACGGCAATCGAAAGGCCGAGCGGCAGCGCGTCGAGGCGCTCGAGCTGCACGTAGTAGGAGCCGTTGACCGCGACCAGCCCGAAGAAGAGGAAGACGAAGACCTCGCCGAGCCCGGCGTAGCCGTAGGGCCGGGGTCCGCCGGTGTAGAGGACGCCGGCGGCGATCGAGAGGGCGCCGATCAGCAAGATGACGATCCCGGCGACGGCCGCCAGATAGATGCCGCAGGCGACCGCGACTCCAAAGGCGATCCAGGTCGCGGTCAGCACCCGCTGCGGAGTGACGAGCCCGGCAGACGTGACCCGCACCGGGCCGAGCCGGTCGGCCGTGTCGGCACCACGCCTGGCATCCGAGTAGTCATTGGCGAGATTGGTCCCGATCTGGATGAAGATCGAGCCGATCAGCGCCGCGACGAAGGCGCCGAGCCGGGGCAGCCTTTCCGCCCATTCGACCGCCGCCGCGGTACCGACCAGGACCGGCGCGATCGCTGCCGGCAGGGTCCGCGGCCGCGCCGCCATCAGCCAGATCCTCATGGCCGTCTCGGGAACTGGCCGAAGTCGGGATCGCGCTTCTGCTCGAAGGCCTCGCGGCCCTCGTGCGCCTCCTCGCTGCCGTAGAAGAGCAGGTTGGCGTCGTGGGCGAGCTGCTGGATACCGGCGTAGCCGTCCTCGTGAGCGTTGAAGCCGGCCTTGACCAGGCGCAGAGAGAAGGGGGAGAGGGCGAGCATCTCGCGGCACCAGGCGACCGTCTCGGCCTCGAGCCGGTCGAGCGGCACGACGGTGTTGATGAGGCCCATCTCGAGCGCCTCCTCGGCGTCGTATTGGCGGCAGAGCATCCAGATCTCCTTCGCCTTCTTGGTCCCGACCAGGTCGCGCAGCAGCGAGGAGCCGAAGCCACCGTCCCAGGAGCCGACCCGCGGCCCGACCTGGCCGAAGACGGCGTTGTCGGCGGCGATCGTCAGGTCGCAGCAGACGTGCAGTACGTGGCCGCCGCCGATCGCGTAGCCGGCGACCATCGCCACCACCGGCTTCGGCAGCCGCCGCATCTGCACCTGTAGGTCGGTGACGTGGAAGCGCCCAACCGTGGCGCCCTCGGGCATGTAGCCGCTGTCGCCGCGCACCTGCTGGTCACCGCCCGCGCAGAACGCCCGCTCGCCCGCGCCGGTGAGGATCACGACACCGACCTCGGTGTCCTCGCGTGCCAGCTCGAGGGCGGCCGACACCTCGATCAGCGTCTGTGGCCGAAAGGAGTTGAGGACCTCGGGCCGATCGATCGTGATCTTGGCGATCCCGTCCGCCACCTCGTAGCGGATGTCCTCGTACTCGCCGCCTCCGTTCCCCCAGGCGATCGGTGCGTAGAGGACGTCGTCGGAAGGAGCTTGCTTGTGGCGTTTGGGCATGATGGGCACGATATCCCGCCGATGAAACTCGACGACTGGCTGGCCCAGAGATCGCAGAGCTGTCCCGAGCGCACTGCTCTGGTCGCGGACGGCTCCGAAGTGACCTATGCCGAGCTCGAGGCGGAGGCGACCTGGGTCGCGCGGCGCCTCGCCGCCCATGGCGTGCGCCGCGGCTCGATCGCGGCGATGACCATGCACCCGCGCCGCGAGCAGGTCGTCCTCGTCCACGCTCTGATGAAGGCCGGCGCGGTCCTGCTGCCCCTCGGCACCCGGCTCTCGGACGAGGAGCGGGCGGCGATCGTCGCCTCCGAGGAGCCGGCGATAGACCTTGATGACGCCGGTGAGCTGACCCAGACGGAGGCCGACTGGCCGCTGCTCGGCGAGCACGACATGGACGAGGTCGCCTGTCACGTGATGACCAGCGGCAGCACCGGCTCTCCCGATCCGGTCGCGCTCACCTACGGCAACTTCCTTTGGAGCGCGATGGCCTCGGCCTTCAACCTCGGGGTCGACCCCGAGGACCGCTGGCTCTGCTGCCTGCCGCTCAGCCACATCTCGGGCCTGAGCATTGTCATGCGCTCGGTGATCTACGGCACTACCGCCGTGATCCACGACGGCTTCGACGTCGATCGCGTCGCCGCCGCCCTCGAAGGCGATCGGATCTCGGTTGTCTCGGTGGTGACGACGATGCTGATGCGGTTGCTCGAGGCGGGCGCCGACCTCTCCGGCCCGCGGGCGATCCTAGTCGGCGGTGGGCCGGTGCCCGAGGACCCGCTCGAGGAGGCGCTCGGGCGCGGGGCAACCGTGGTCCAGACCTATGGCCTGACCGAGGCCTGCTCGCAGGTGACGACCCTCGCTCCGGCGGACGCCCGCCGCAAGCTGGGCTCGGCGGGGCGGCCGCTGCTGACCACGCACCTGCGCATCCAGGACGGCGAGATCCTCGTCCAGGGCCCGACCGTCGCCCCCGGGCGGGCCGATGCGGACGACTGGCTGCACACCGGCGACCTCGGCCGCATCGACGACGAGGGGTTCCTCTACGTCGAGGACCGGATCGACGACATGATCGTCAGCGGCGGCGAGAACATCGTCCCCGCCGAGGTCGAGCAGG
>CAZQET010000085.1:0-6084 GCA_964591825.1 uncultured Conexibacteraceae bacterium | reverse complement strand
CCTGCCGCAGGCCCGTTCGGCCGAGATGTCAGCGGCGAGCTCGCGGCCTGTCTCGTAGCGAGCGCGCAGCACGCCGAGGTAGGGCAGCAGGAAGAAGCCGTCGCTCAGTGCGGCGGCGATCGCGCTCCGCATGGGATCGCGGTGCCGCACGTGGTAGCGCTCGTGCTCGAGCGCGGCGCGGAGCTCCCGGTCGCTGAGCAGATCGAGAAAGCCGCGGCTGATCGCGATCCGTGGAGTGAGCATGCCGTGGACGAACGAGAGGGACGCCTGCTCGTCGATCAGATCCACCCGCTCGCGCATGCCCGTGGTCGCGGCTGCCGCGTGGAGCCGGTGCGGGTGTGGGATCGCCGCCGCCTCGATCGTTCTGGCGAGCGCGCGCGATTCGGCGAGGTGCGTCCACAGGCTCCGACTTGTACGCCAGGCCACGGCCGCGAGCACGCTCCCGAGGAGCGCCGCCGGCACCAGGCAGAGGGCGGAGCCATGACCGGGCGCCGCTCCCACCACGAGCGGAAGCACGATGAAGGTGACGAACCCGCACAGCGAATACGCGGCGAGGCCCGCGGCCAGGCCGAGCAGGGACAGGAAGCTCCGCCCGGGACTAGCCACCCTCCGCCTCCAGCATCTTTCGCAGTCGGCGGAGGAGGGCGGGGTCGGCGCGAGCCGCGTCGAGGAAGTGCGCCAGCGCGACGTCGCCATGGGTCCGCATGACCTCCTGTACGGCCAGGCCGGCGGCGTCGGGGGCGGCCGCCTCATAGAGATAGCCGCGCCCGGCCCGCTGACGACGCAGCACCTGCTTCTCGGCGAGCCGGCTCATCACGGTCATCACCGTGGTGTAGGCGAGCGGCTCGGAGCGATCTCGGTTGAGCGAGTCGACGACGGCGCGGACGGTGCCACGGCCGCCGGCCTCCCACAGCGCCTCCATCACCTCGGCCTCCAGGGGGCCGAGGTCGCCGCGCTTGCCCCTGCCTTCCGTCACGACCAAAATCTACTACGTTTACGTAGTATGTGTGGTCGAGTGAAGCGGGACGCGCGCAAGGGTGGAGGACGCAGGAGCCTCGAGCAGATCGTTCGCGGCTACGACCGCGTGGCCCGTATCTATGCGCGCTTCGAGCCGCTCTTTCTGATCTTCCCGCCCGCCCGGCGCAGGGCGGTCGCAGCCCTGCGGCTCGCTCCGGGGATGACCGTGCTCGAGATCGGCGCTGGCACCGGCCGCAACCTGCCCTACCTCCTCGACGCGGTTGGCCCGACGGGGACCGTGATCGCCGTCGACGCCTCGCCGGGCATGCTCGCCGAGGCGCGCAGGCTGATCGACGGTCACGGCTGGTCGAACGTGCGACTCCTCCAGCAGGACGCTGCGCGGCTCGAGGTCGACGTCGAGCCCGACGCCGTCCTCTTCAGCTTCAGCTACTCGGCGCTCCCCGACCCGCAACCGGCGCTGGAACGCGCCTGGGAGCGCCTGCGGCCAGGAGGTCGCGTCGTCGTCATGGACGTCGGCCTCACCCACGGCCGCTTCCATCGCCTGCTCGCCCCGGTCGGTCGCCTGCTCGAGAAGCTCGGCCCCGGCGACGCCTTCTCCGAACCCTGGGACGACCTCGCGGCCTGTGGATCGGTCGAGACCGAGTTCTTCATGGCCGGCTTCTACTACGTTAGCTGGGTTGAGAAGCCAGGCGAACCGGTCGCCTGCTCACTGGGCGCCGCAGATCTGGAAGGGCGTCTGGCGGCCATCGCCGCCGTAGGCGCCGACAGCCTGGTCGCGCGCGAGATGAAGGACGGACGTCATCTGCTGCGCTTCCGTGACGACGGCTCCACCCGGCGCCGGCTGGAGGAGATCGTCGCCGCGGAGGCGCGATGCTGCTCCTTCCTGGATCTGGCGCTGCGTGACGAGGACGGCGACCTGGTGCTCTCGATCGCCGCCCCCGCCGAGGGGCAGACGGTGGCGGATGGCCTCGCCGCCGCATTCGGACCTTCAGCTTGAGCGAGCAATGCCTTATCCAGTTCTTGCCGAGTGCCGTCCTGGTCCTGCCGGAGAGGTATGACAAGCGCGGTCAATACCACTTGCCTCGGCTGAATCCGCCGAAGGCGATCAACCCGATCAGCGCGATGATCAGCCCGATCCAGAAGTTCCAGACGAAGATCAGCACGATGCCAACGATGACAAGGATTCCGCCGAGCGAGATTCCCATGATTCCCTCCTAATTCGGTCACCCCCGGCGGTACCCCCGAGGTCTGACGGACAAACGACCAAGGCCGGCTCGGTCGTTTCGGCGGCGCTTGTGCTCTGGGTGAGAGCGGTTCAAATCGCCCTCGTCAGGCTCGTCGCTACCTTGGCTGTATGGCCAGCCGCTTCGCTCTGTTCTTGGACCGTCGAGATGCCGGTCGCCGGCTCGCCGCAGCCCTCGAACGCTTTGCAGGCGAGGAGCCGCTGGTGGTTGCTCTGCCGCGCGGCGGTGTCCCGGTCGGCTTTGAGATCGCCAGGGCCCTCGCCGCACCGCTCGACATCCTGCTCGTTCGCAAGCTCGGCGCTCCGTTCAACCCCGAGTACGGGATCGGCGCGATCGCCGAGGGCGGGGTGCGCTTCGTGCGGAGCGAGGATCTCGAGCTGATCGGCATCTCCGAGAAGGACCTCGATGAGGTCATCGCTCGCGAGTCTGCGGAGCTCGAGCGGCGCCGGCGGCTCTACCGCGGCGGGGAGGAGCCTCATCCGGTTGACGGCCGCACGGTGATCCTGGTCGACGATGGGATCGCCACCGGCGGCACCGCCGTCACCGCGGGTCACGTGCTGAAGCTTCGCGGGGCCACCGAGGTCGTGCTTGCCGTGCCCGTCGCCCCGCCGGGAGCCGAGGAGCGGCTTGCCGACGGCTTCGACGAGGTCGTCTGTCTCGAGCAGCCGCACAGCTTCTTCGGCATCGGCCAGTTCTACGGCGACTTCGCTCAGGTCGGCGACGACCAGGTGATCCAGCTTCTAGAAAAGGCGCGGCTGCCAGGTCAGGCGGCGGCTGCCGGCGGTCCTTCGTCAGCGGCGGATCCGCTGCCTTTCGAGCGTTCGGTCGAGATCGAACTGGCAGGCGGAGTGCGGGTCGCCGGCGATCTGCGCCTGCCCGAGCCCGCCACCGGCCTCGTGATCTTCGCCCACGGCAGCGGTTCCAGCCGCCTCAGCCCGCGCAATCGCCAGGTCGCCGAGGCGCTGGGCAAAGCGGGGTTCGCGACGCTGCTCTTCGATCTGCTCACCGGAGAGGAGGAAGTGGATCGCGCCAAGGTGTTCGACATCCCCCTGCTCGCCGAGCGACTGCTCGCGGTGACGCGCTGGGTGAAGGGGGAGGCGGAGCTCCGGCGCCTGCCGATCTCCTACTTCGGGGCCTCGACGGGAGCGGCGGCGGCACTACAGGCGGCTGCTCGCCTCGGCGGCGAGATCCACGCGGTGGTCTCGCGCGGCGGCCGCCCCGACCTCGCCCCTGAGAGCCTCGAAGACGTCGCCTCGCCGACGCTGCTGATAGTCGGCGGCGCCGACCGGCAGGTGCTGGTGCTGAACGAACGGGCGGCGCAGCTGCTGCGCTGCGAGCGCGAGGTCGCGATCGTTCCCGGCGCCACCCACCTCTTCGACGAGCCGGGCGCGCTGGAGCGAGTCGCCGACCTGGCCGCTGACTGGCTCGCCGCCGCAGCGGAGGCCGCGGCGAAGAGGGGAGGCTTCTCGCGGCAGGGCTGATCGAGTAGGCCTACGCCAGAGATCCGTCCGCGACCATCCACCTGTGCTGCAGGTCGGTGACGGTCGCGACGCGTTCATAGTCGCGGTCGTAGTGAACGAGTGGAATGCCCGCTGCCTCTGCTGCGGCGGCGAGCAGTAGATCGGCAGGCGGAACGCGGCGATGGCCGCCTTCAGCTGCGAGGAGGAGCTGGATCTCGCGCGCGCGACTCCAGAGCTTGCTCGGCATCGGCACCGACTCGAAGGCGTCCAGGCGTTCAGCGACTCCACGGGCGCGGTCCTCATTGGGGGCGAGCCGCGTCAGCTCGAGCACCACCAAGTCGCAGATCAGCACTCGGCTCGCCTGGACCTCGGCGTTGAACCACTCCGCAAGATGAGGAAAGCGACGGTCCCGCGCCCACGTCCAAGCGCCGGTATCGAAGAGGGCCGGGCCGTCGAGCTCGACCGGCCTCGCCGCCACGTCGGCGCTCAGAGTCGCTCCCGTCCCTCCCGAACCTCCTCGGGAGTCCCGTCTATGTCGCGACGCACATCGAACCCTTGGAGCACCCGCCGCCGCGTTGTCTCGCGCAGGGCGGCATTGACCGTCTCGCTCAGCCCTTTGGTCCCCAGCTCTCGACGCGCAGCATCGAGAGCTCGATCGTCGACATCAATTGTGGTGCGTGTCACGCGCATCATCGTAGCGCATCATCATCTGGTTAACCCATCTCAAATCCTTCAGGCGTCCGAGAAGGTGTCGATCGACATATATTGCTGCGCATGGAGACCCCCTCTGAGGTGGCGGCCGGCATCGTCGTCGAGCGACGCGATGCCGTCACCCTGGTGCGGATGGAGCGGGGCGAGAACCGGTTCCATCCCGAGCTGCTCTCGGCGCTCGAGTCAGTTCTCGAGGAGCTGGCCAGCCACGAGGAGCCGGCGGCGCTGGTCCTCACCGGCAGCGGCAAGTTCTTCTCGAACGGGCTCGACCTCGAGTACATGGGCGCCCATCCCGACGAGGCCGAGGAGATCTTGGCGCGGGTGCACGCCCTCTTCGGCCGGGTCCTCGGGCTCGATCTGCCGACCGTCGCGGCGATCAACGGGCACGCCTTCGCCGCCGGGGCGATGCTGGCGCTCGGCTTCGACCTCGCGGTGATGCGCGAGGACCGCGGCTACCTCTGCCTGCCCGAGGCCGACCTGGGCCTGCCCTTCACGCCCGGGATGAACGCGCTGATCACCGCCCGGCTATCGCCCCCGGTCGCGCACCGGGCGATGGTCACCGGCCACCGTTTCCCCGGCTCCGAGGCGCTCGCCGGCGGGATCGTCACTGAGCTCGCCGCCGAGGCGGACGTTGTCGACCGCGCGATCGAGCTCGCCGGCGGCCTCGCCGGCAAGCCGCGCCAGGGCATCGCTGCGATCAAGCGCGGCATGTACGCGGAGGCGCTCGAGGCGCTCGCGCCGGACCGAGGCCAACCGAGGCATGGTGGCCTCGTCGGCAAGCCCGACAAGGCTTAGAACCTGTTTCATAATGACCTGAGCCTCCGCCAGCAGACGATCGCGCAGGCGAGGTGCATGAAGGCGAGGTGTTGATCGGGGTCACGCTCCCAGCGGATGCGGAGTCTGCGGAACTGGTGAAGCCAGGTGAAGCTGCGCTCCACCACCCAGCGTTGGGTTCCCAGCCCCGAGCCGTTGTCCTCACCACGCCGGGCAATCAGGGGCTTGATGCCGCGGGTCCAAAGCTCACGACGGTATTTGTCGTGGTCATAGCCCCGATCGGCGAGCAGCCGGTCGGGACGGTGGCGAGGGCGGCCGACCTTGCCAGCGATCGGCACGACTCCATCGACCAGGGATAGGAGCTGGGTGACGTCGTTGCGGTGCCCACCGGTCAATGTGATCGCCAGCGGTAATCCGCCGGCGTCGGTCAGCAGATGGTGCTTTGAGCCCGCGCGTGCGCGGTCGACTGGGGATGGCCCCGTGTGGAGCCCCCCAAAAGCGCTCTGATGTGGCTCGAGTCAGCGGCGGCCCTCGACCAGTCGATCTCACCGGCGCCGTTGAGCCTTTTGAGGACCGCTTGGTGCAGCTGCCCCCAGACCCCTGCCTGCTGCCACTCACGCAGTCGTCGCCAGCAGGTCACCCCCGAGCCGTAGCCGAACTCAGTCGGCAGGTCGCGCCAGGCAATCCCGGTGTGCAGCACGAAGAGGATTCCGTTCAGCGCCGCCCGGTCCCCCAGGCGCTTTCTGCCTGGATAGCGATATCGACGTTGGACGACCGGCAAAAGCGGCTCAAGCTCGGCCCAAAGGCCGTCGTCTACCTCAAAGCGAGATGGCACCTCCGACACCCCCGAGAGTCGACCACATGTGTCGGAAGTGTTCGACCCTCAGTGGGATGACCCTCTTTTTGAAACACGTTCT
>CAZQET010000084.1:0-8544 GCA_964591825.1 uncultured Conexibacteraceae bacterium | reverse complement strand
GATGGATCAGGCCGTTGCCCAGGTTGAGCGGTTGCGGAATTTCTTCCGGGAGCATCCCGTCGGGGATGGGGGGGCCTCGGGGGAGGGTCCGTCGGAGCGGGTTGAGGAGGCGTCAGGGGGGGTCTCGTCGGAGCAGCAGCGGGGAGGCTCCGTCGAGACCCCTCCTGACGCCCGTCTAAACGCTTTTCGAGACGCGCTCGCGGACGACTTCAATACTCCGCGTGCGATGGCCGAGGCATTCGAGCTCGTCGGCGAGACCAATCGCGGCAAGGTTCCCGCGCACGAGGCGGCTCGGGCGCTGGCGGAGATGCTGGCGCTCGTCGGCCTCAGCTCCCTTACCCAGCCGGATGAGGGAGCTGAGGCCAACGACGAGGCTGAGAGGCTCTTGGGGGAACGGGAAGCTGCGCGAGCTGACAAGAACTTCGAGCGGGCGGATGAGATCCGCGACAGGCTTGCGGAGCTTGGCTGGGAGGTAAGGGACTCCGCCGACGGTCCGAAGCTCGTGCCGAAGAGTTAGGCATGCCCTCGCATCGCGCAACCGACATTGACCACCCCAGAGGGGGGTCAATGTCGGATGCGCCGCAGGTGATCTATGGGAAGCAGCCGGTTGCCGAGGCGGAACGCGGGAAGAGACGGGTGCTGCAGGTCTGGCGCGCGGGGGAAGTCTCGGACGAGGAGTTGCAGCGGCTCTGTGGATCATCTGACCACCAGGGTGTGGTCGCGGCGGTCGATCCCTATCCGTACGCCGCCCCGGATGCTCTGCTGCAGGGCGAGGGCGCGCTGATCGTCGCTCTCGACCAGGTGCAGGACCCACGCAACCTGGGGGCGGTCGCGCGTTCGGCCGAGGTCGCCGGCGCGGCCGGGCTCGTCATTCCGGAACGGCGGGCGGCGGAGGTGACGGCGGTCGCCTGCAAGGCCTCCGCCGGCGCGGTCGAGCATCTCGCGATCGCGCGCGTCCGCAATCTCGCCGACTGGCTGGGAGAAACCAAGGAGGCCGGGTTCTGGATCTGGGGTGCCGATGCGGCGACCGAGCGGGCGCCCTGGGACATCGATCTCACCGGACCGACTGTGCTCGTCCTCGGCGGCGAGGGCCAGGGGTTGCGGCCCCGGGTAGCGGGCGCATGCGATGGGCTGATCGCGCTTCCGCAGGCGGGCAGAATCGACTCGCTCAACGTCTCGGCGGCGGCCACGGCGCTGCTGTTTGAGGCCGTCCGGCAGCGGTAGCAACTGCAACGGCGTTTGCACGAACGGAAGTTCGGGGTTGACAGAACACCGCGCAACCGTAAACTACCGCGCCAATAAGGTTGAACCTCAGCTTGAGTCTGAGGTGCTACCAGTCAAAAGGGCGCCGCCAGGGGAGGTAAGCGCGCCACGACCCTTCGTCTCAAGGAGAGGGATCAGTGGCTCTATCTTCGCCGACCCAGGAAATGCAGCTCCCTTCGGGCCGTCTCAACGGCTCGCTCAGGCCAGCAGACACCAACCTTCAACCTGAGCTTGATGATCATTATCTGGTCGCCCTCGCCAAGGAAGGGCGGGGCGACGCCTACGACGCGATCGTGCGCCGCTACCGCGGCTTCGTCCGGCTCAAGGCATCCTCGTACTTCCTGCTCGGCGGCGAGTCCGACGATCTGATCCAGGAAGGGCTGCTCGGCCTCTACAAGGCGATCCGCGACTACCGCACCGATCGCGAGTCGAGCTTCCGCAACTTCGCTGAGCTCTGCATCACCCGCCAGATCATCACGGCGGTGAAGACGGCGACGCGCAACAAGCACACGCCGCTCAACCAGTACGTCTCCTTCAGCCAGACGCCGGCCGCGACCGGCGACTCGGACACCACGCTCGACGAGATCCTGCCGGGCCCGGCCGTGCACGACCCGGTCAACCAGGTGATCGCCTCCGAAGAGCTGAAGAGCCTGGTCTCCTGTCTCTCGGGTGTCTCGGGCGTCCTCTCGGACCTCGAGAGCCGCGTGCTCTCGCTCTACCTCGACGGCCACTCATACGAGGCGACCGCCGAGCGACTCGAATGCGACACCAAGACGGTCGACAACGCCCTGCAGCGGGTTAAGCGCAAGGTCGGCAGCCACCTGGCCTCACGCGAGATCCTCAACTAGTAGGCAGGTCCGCGAGGACGTACGCGAGCAGCTCACGGCCGTGCTCGGAGGCGACTGAGACGTCGTCGGCCTTGATTCGGGCGCGGTGCAGCGACTGCATGCGCAGCACGTCGCCTTCGCAGCGATGGTTGGGGAAGACGCCGGCGTAGGAGACGCCGAGCCGCTCCAGATGGTCGGCGACGAGGGCCGTGGCCGGTGTCTCCAGCGGCAGGTCGAGGTAGACGGCGTCGAGGCATTCGCGATGGAAGAAGTGGTGGCGCTCGGCGGCGACGACCTGCTCGAGGTCCTGCCCCGGCATCTGAACTGTGATCAGCGCCAGGTTGTGGTCCGGCTCGACCGCGACATGCAGCTCGGTCTTCTCGGCCAGCTCCGTCTCAGCCGGCAGCTCGGCCAGCTGCCCACGCAACTTGCACAGCTCCAACGTTCGGCCGACGATGCCGTGGTGACGCTCAGGGGCGTAGACCGGTCGCTCGCGTCCGTCATTGAGCTTGGTGTAGAAGAGGGCCGCTGACTGCCGCGTGCGGCGCGCGCCAGGCGCCGCGTCGTTCGCCACCGAGGCTGGGATCCAGCCGAGCAGGAACCCGGTCTCGTGCGCACCCAGCTCCAGGTTGGCCCGCTGGCTGTACGGATGCGCCGCGGTCGCCTCGCTGTACATACCCGCCAGCCCCCGCTCCCGCGCCCAGTCCATCAGGAACCGCTTCGTCCGCGTGAACAGATGCTGCCCCCGTGCCGCCGGCATCGTCACCGCCTGCCCCGAATGCCCGACCGCATCCCCCGCCGCCGCCAGGCTCATCCCCTCGTGACAGAGCAGCTCCCCCTCGGCGGTCTCTGCCACGCAAGAGACATAGGTCCCATCTGCCAGCCGCCGCGAAACCTCCTCCGCGTCGTAAACCCAGCGCACATCGTAGCTGTCGCCGTAGGCCACCTCGATCGCCCTGCTCAAGACCACGCCCTCGTCCGGTCGGAGGAACCTGAACTGGGCTTCCATGACCGCCCCACGATTTCATATCTCAGAGATCACCGAAGCAGGTATGTAGGGCTGTAATCTGATAATCTGATTTTATGAAGCAGCTGAGCGCAACCGATGCGTCCCGCAGGTTCTCGGAGGTCTTGGACGAGGTGGAGCGTGGCGGGGAGTCCTACGTCGTCATGCGTCACGGTCGTGCCGTCGCGACCATCGGTCCCGCGCACGGCGGAACTGGGAAGGCCCTCAAGGAGGCACTTCGGGCCAATGCGCCAGACGGTGCTTGGGCGGCGGAGCTGCGCGAGCTCCGCGAGAGCATGGAACCTGTGACGGACCCCTGGCGCGACTGATCCTCGACACGACGGTATTGATCGACGCCGAGCGTAGGGGGGACTCGCTTGGCAAGGCGATCGACGATGCCGATGACGTCGCGGTGGCGGCGATCACCGTGGCGGAGCTGAGGGTCGGGGTTCAGCTGGCGAAGGGGCGAAGGCGGGAAAAGCGCGAGCGATTCGTCGCGGCGGTCCTCGATGCCCTTTCGATCGAGCCCTACGACCTCGAAGTTGCCGAAGCGCACGCCACTCTATTGGCGCACGTCCGGCGGATGGGCAAGCCTCGTGGAGCGCATGACCTGATCATCGCCGCGACGGCGCTGGCTCAGGAGCGGCATGTCGTGAGCTCCGACCGTGCCGGCTTCGAAGGGCTTCCCGGCGTCTCGATTCATGGTGACCTTGGCTAGTCGCACGGCTCCGTCTTGGGGCCAATGGGTGGAGCCATGCGCCGCGCAACGGTCAGTGCAAGCGCGTACGCTGGGCAGGGCAAATACGAGTTGCCCGCCTAGCTCAACTGGTAGAGCACCGCTCTTGTAAAGCGGAGGTTTCCGGTTCGATCCCGGAGGCGGGCTTCGAGTTCAGGCCTTGCGGTTCGTGCCGCCGAGGACGCGGGCCTTCTCGGTAGCCAGCTCCTCGTCGGTGAGGATGCCCTGTTCGTGGAGCTTGGCGAGGCGTTCGAGCTGGGAGAGGCGGGTGTCCTCGGCGCCGGCGGGGGGGAGGGTCGCGGTTGCGCCCTCGCTGCCGTCGGCCGGCTTGCGCATCTCAGGTAGTCGCAGCTTCGAGGCGCGCTCGCCGAGGTTGGCCTCCTTGACCACGGTCGTAACGCGCTCACGGGTGCGGCCGAGGACGTCGCCGTAGCTCGCGTCGGGGAATTCCTCGGCCGCCTGCTTGCGCAGCTCGTGGATGCCGAAGGCGGCGAGGGCGGCGATCACCAGGGTGGTGAGAAAGGAGCGCAGATTTTGCGTTGGCGCCGAGAGGAAGTAGATGCCGACGACTATCGCGAGCAGGGCGTAGACGTAGGCCTGGTAGTCGCGCAGGATCGGCGCCAGACCCTTCCGCGTCGAGCGCGCCGAGCCGGTCGGGGAGGCGAGCCAGCCGGCGATGCCGAAGAGCACGCCGATGACGATCGCCGTGGTCGCGATGCTCGTCATCAGCGAGGTGGCGATCGACCAGGTCGCTTCGGCCGCCGGCTTGACGCTTTCTTCGTTGACCAGCTGGCCGACGACGATCCCACCCGCCACCTGGCGAGCGACGATCACCGCGAAGCCGGCCGCGACGAGACCGATGCCGCAGTAGAGCACGGTCACCCAGCGCCCCTCGCGCGAGAGGTAGATCGCCAGGCCAAAGCAGAGGAAGGTGAGCAGCGAGAGCACCAGGGCGAGGCCCTTGATCGCGACGACGATGTCCTGCGCCGTCTTCAGCTGGTCGGAGCGCAGGATCGTGATCTGGCCGACGTCTTCGCCGACGCTCGCCCCGATGCCCACCTGGTCCGCGAGGTTGTTGACGAGGCTGCCGAGATTGAGCGTGACCTTGCCTTCTTCGGTTGCGACCGTGCCTTCCTTTTCTTCCAGCACTTCCAGCAGCTGTTCGTGCGTGGTCCGGTTCGCGCTCTTCCACAGTTCCTGCGCGGTCGAGCTTTCGAGCACCTTGTTGGCGCCGTCGCCCGCTACCGTCCGCAGTCCCCCCGAGATCGGTCCAGCCAGTTCCTTGGTGTCTCCCGGCAGCCGTTCGCTCAGTTCTTTTTCGACGTCGACGTTTTCGTAGAGCTGGTCGACGAGGTAGTTGGCGACCGCTTCGCGCACGGTCGAGTTCGCGATCAGGTGGCCGCTCGTGTCGACCCAGTCGTCCGTGTTGAGCGCCTGGCGTTCGACCCAGATCGCGAAGACGCTGAGGAAGGCGAGCAACGAGCCCAGCACGATCAGGACTCGTACGAGGCGACGGCGTCCGCGGCTCATCGTGGCCATGGTATACGTGGTGTGCGTGAGGCTGGAGGGAATTCACCACATCACCGCGATCACCGCTGACGCCCAGAGCAACGTCGATTTCTACGCGGGTGTGATGGGCCTGCGACTGGTCAAGAAGACCGTCAACCAGGACAACCCGAGCGTCTACCACCTCTTCTTCGCCGACGAGAAGGGCAGCGCCGGCTCGGACCTGACCTTCTTCGAGTTCCCCGGTGTGCCGAAGGGGAGGCCGGGCGCCGGCGACGTGCACCGGATCGTCTGGCGCGTCGCCTCGCACGCGGCGCTCGACTTCTGGGAGGGCAGGCTCGGCGCCAAGGGGATCGAGTCCGAGCGGGCGGGAGGCGGACTGCGCTTCGCCGATCCCGAGGGGCTGGCCCACGAGCTCGCCGTGGTCGAGGTCGATGATGAGCCACTGATCGCCAACCATCCCGAGGTGCCGGCCGAGCTCGCCCTCTGCGGCTTCCACGCGGTTTGCGCCTACGCTGCCGATCCCGCCTCGAGCGCCGCGCTGCTCGAGGCGCTGGAGTTCGAGTCGCTCGGCGAGGAGACCTGGGAAGCGCGGGGGTCGGGCCGCGGCGGCCTCTACGTGTATGAAGCGCCGCCCGAGGAGCGCTCGTTGCAGGGCGCCGGTAGCGTGCACCACGTCGCCTGGGCCTCGACCATCGACGAGCACGAGGAGTGGCACGAGCGGGCGATCGCCGGCGGGGCGCGGCCGACTCCGGTGATCGACCGCTTCTACTTCCGCTCGATCTACTTCCGCGAGCCCAGCGGCGTCCTCTTCGAGATCGCGACCCTCGGTCCCGGCTTCACCGTCGACGAGCCGCTCGAGCATCTGGGCGAGAAGCTCTCCCTGCCGCCCGACTTCGAGCACCTGCGCGCCGAGGTCGAACCCAACCTGCGCCCAGTAGTGAATCCGCGTTCGTGAGCGGAAAGCCGCCCCCGGACGCGGGAGCGACCGAACGAGATCTCCGGGGGTCATTAGCGTGAGGGAGCGGGAGCGGAGGAGGCGGCGTTGAATTTCGTCTGGCGGGACGCGGGGCGCACGGTCGTCTTCCGCAGCGGTGCGATTGGGGGCGCTGCCAAGCTGCTCGCCGAGCACGGGGTCGAGCGTTTCGAGCTGATCTCCACCCCCGGTCGCCTTGCGAGCGCGACCGAGCTTGCCGGCGCTGCGGAGGCGGTTCACGAGCTGCTGCCGACGGATCCGGCGAGCGCGGTTCCCCAGGGCGCCGCAGCCCTGCTCGAGAGCGCGACCGGGGCCGATCTCGTCGCGCTCGGCGGCGGCCGCACGATCGACACCGCGAAGGCCGTCGCCGCGATCAGCGGCGCCCGGGTGACGGCGATCCCGACGACGATGTCCGGCGCCGAGATGACCGGCATCCACCGCCTCCCCGCAGGGGCGGAGGCCCGCGCCCGCGGTCTCGTCCGCCCCGCCCTGGTGATCGCCGACCCGGAGGCGATGGCGAGTGCGCCCGAGCCCGAGCTGCGCGCCAGCTCGATGAACGCCCTGGCCCACGGGGCAGATTCGCTCTACACGCCCTTTGCCAACCCCGTCTCCCAGATGACCGCCCTGCGCGGCGCCGAGCTCATTGCCACCACCCTCGACGAAGACCCTGCCGAGCGCGCTCGCCCCAACCTCGCCCTCGGCTCCCTCCTCTGCGGCTACGCGATCGACTCCGCCGCCTTCTCCGTGCACCACGTCGTCTGCCAAACCCTGGTCCGCCTCTGCGGTGGCACCCACGCCAACGTCAACGCCACCATCCTCCCCCGCGTCATGACCTTCCTGGCCCCCCGAGTGCCCGACGACCTGCGGCCCCTGGCAGCAGCTCTCGGCACCGACCCCAACCACCTCGAACCCCGACTCCTCGAACTGGGCGGCAATCCACCCAGCCTGGGCACCCAAGGCCTGGACCACACCAAGCTCCCCGAAGCGATTGACGCCATGCTCCTGCGCCCCGAGCTGGCGTTTACACCGGAGCCACCCGGCCGCTCCGACCTCGAAGCGCTAATAGACGCGGCCTGGTAGCCAAGCCTCGGTAACCAAGACCCCTACTCCGTGTAGCCCTTCCGGATGGACCCCGCCCGTCGCCTCGAGGCGTACCACCAGTACACGCGCACCCACGGCGTCAACCCGATTCTCTACATCCTGGCGCGGATCTTCCTAACCCCCTTCTTCCTGACCTACTTCCGCTACGCGCGCACCGGCCGCGAGCACGCCCGCCTGGACGGCGGCATGATCGTCGCCGCCAACCACCGCAGCTTCCTCGACCCGTTCGCGATCGGCGGCGCCCTGCCCTGGCGGCGGCCGATGAACTACGTGGCCAAGGTGGAGCTGTTCGAGCGGCGCTGGCAGGGTTGGCTGCTCTCGCGTCTCGGCGCCTTCCCGATCCGGCGCGGCGAGTCCGACGAGGAGGCGATGGAGACCGCGCGCCTGATCGTGGAGCGCGGCGGCGCGGTCTGCATCTTTCCCGAGGGGACGCGGATCCGGCGCGGCTCGTTGGTCGAGCCGAAGCGCGGGGTCGGCAGGCTGGCGCTGCAGACCGGCGCGCCGGTGATCCCCGCCGCCGTGCTCGGCACCGAACACGTGCGGCGGGGCTGGCGCATCCGGCCGCGCAAGATCAAGGTGCGGCTCGGCAAGGCGATGACCTTCCCGCGCGCCGGCGACCCCTCGCGCGGCCTCGCCACCAACGTCACGGCGCGGATCTGGCCCAACGTCGAGCTGCAGTGGGAGGACCTCGGCGGGCTGCCGCCGATGCGCCGCGCCGCGGTGATCGGCGCCGGCAGCTGGGGCACGGCCGTCGCCGTGCTGCTTGCGCGCGGCGGCCTCGAGGTGCAGCTCGCCACCCGCGGTGCCTCACAGGCCGCCGAGATCGAGGAGGCCCGCGAGAACCGGCGCTACCTGGAGGGCGTGCGGCTGCCGGAATCGGTGCACGTGCTGCAGGCCTCCGAAGTGGAGCTGGCCGGCCTCGACCTCATCTGCCTTGCGATCCCATCGGGCTCGCTTCCCCAGGCCGTCGGCGCGATCGCCGATCGGGTCGGCTCCCGCTCGGCGGTGCTGCTCCTCCCCAGGGGTTTGATCGCGCCACTCGGCCTGCTGCCGGCCGAGTCGGTGGGGGTGCGGGGGCGCGCGGGGGCGCTCGCCTGCCTGGGGGGGCCCGCCCACGCCCGCGAGGCGG